>JBGSTE010000286.1:0-6883 GCA_041736655.1 Phycisphaeraceae bacterium
CGTCGCCGGCGTAGCGATCCCGCTGCCGGTCTTTGACCAGCTCCAGGGCGACATCCTCGCGGCACGCTTTGGCATCGCATCGGCGCAGAACCAGCAGCGCGCGATTGAACTGAAGCTCGGCTCCGTGCTCGCATCCGCCTACGCCCAGTTGGCCAGCGCCTACGACGAGGTCCTCGGCCTGCGCGACCAGGCCCTGCCGCCGGCGCAGAACGCCTACCGCAACATCCGCAGCGCCTTTGATCAGGGCGACCTGGGCTACCTCGATGTGCTCGACGCCCAGCGGACACTCATCGACCTGCAACAGCAGTACCTCGAAGCCCTGAACACCTACCACAGCACCGCCGCCGAGATCGAGGGGCTCATCGGCCAGCCTCTCAACACTATCGCCAAACCCATCCAACAGCCTGACGCGGCCGCCACGGACCCGCAAGGTGGCCAACCGGAGAACAAGCCTTGAAAACCAAGACAAAAACAACCGTACTGGGAATCATCGGACTCCTGAGCCTGACCCTGCTGGCGGTCGCCGTGTTCGTGCCACGCAATGGATTCTGGTCTGAACTCTTCCAAAGCCACAGCGAACACGATGACCATGCGGGCCACGACCACGAAGGCCACGACCACGACGAGCACGCAGACCACGCAGACGCAGACCACGACGAGCACGACGAGCACGCGGGTCACGACGAGCACGAGGACGACGGCATCATCCGTCTGGACCCCGACACGATCAGCGAGTTTGGCATCGTGGTCGAGTCAGCCAGCCTCGGCAAGCTGGAGCAGACCCTGCGTCTGCCGGGCGAAGTGGTCTTCAACGCCGACCGCATGGCACGGGTGACGCCGACCGTGGCGGGCATCGTTCAAAGCGTCGACCTGAGCGTCGGCGATCGCGTCGAGGCCGGCCAGGTCATGGCGGTACTCAGCAGCCGAGAGCTGGCTGAGTCCCGCAGCGAAGTCGTCGCGGCCAAGGCCCGGCTGACCCTGGCCAACGACAACCTGGCGGCGATGGAGCGCCTGTACGCAAGTCAAATCGAACTGGCAGAGGCCACCCTCGCGCGCGATGAACGGCTGCTGCAGGACAAGGTCGGCACAGAGCGGCAGGTACTCATCGCTAAACAAGCCTTGAGCCAAATCCGAGTCGAATTGGAGATCGATACCCTCCAGGCCCGGCAGGCCATTACCCAGGCCCGGATCGCGCTGAACCAGGCCCGCAGCGTTCTTTATGCGCTGGGCTACAACGCGGAACAGGTCGACACGATCGACAAGCTGGATGCAACACACTTTGATGATTACGAACTCGTGTCGCCTTTGAGCGGCGTCATCACCCAGCGGCACCTGAACCTCGGGGATGTTGTCGTTCTTGCAGACGCGCATGGCCCGTTTGTTGTTGCCGACCTGTCGAGCGTCTGGGTCAACCTCACGGTCTATCAGCGCGACCTGGCCAGCATCAGGCCCGGACAGCGCGTCACCCTGGTGTCCGGTGAAGGCGAGCCGACGGCCACGGGCTCGATCGCGTTCATCAGCCCCGCCGTCGACGAGCACACCCGCACCGCCACCGCCCGCATCGTGATCGATAACCCCGACGGCCACTGGCGCCCGGGCCAGTTCGTCACCGGCGAGGTCACCGTGGATCACGCTGAAGTACAGGCCCCGGTCATCCCTCACTCGGCATTGCAAACTGTCGGCGAAGACACCGTCGTATTCATCTCCAACAGCGAGGGCTTTGAGCCGCGCGTCGTGCAAGTGGGCAGGTCCAACCGCACCCATGTCGAGATCGTTTCGGGCCTGACTGTCGGCGAAAAGTTTGTTGCCCGTAATGCTTTTGCGCTTAAGTCCGAACTGAACCGCGCGTCGCTTGAGCATGCCGGGCACGCGCACTGATTGACTGACACGAAAGACTAACAACATGATCCAGCGAATCATTGATCTAGCGATACAAAGCCGGCTGCTCGTGGTCATCCTCGTGCTCATGGTGATGGCCTGCGGCTACTGGTCCTACACCCGGCTGCCGGTCGATGCCTTCCCCGATGTATCGCCCAACCTCGTGCAGGTCTTCACGATTACCCAGGGCCTGGCGCCCGAGGAGATCGAGAAGTATGTCACCTACCCGGTCGAGGCCGCGATGACCGGCCTGCCGGGGATCGTTGAAGTCCGCAGTGTCTCGAACTTCGGGCTCTCGGTTGTCAACATTTATTTTGAAGATGACCTGGATATCTACTTCACCCGCCAACTGGTCAACGAGCGTTTGCAGACCGCGCGGGAGCAGATCCCCGACGGCTTCGGCGAGCCGGAGATGGGGCCGATCGCGACCGGCCTGGGCCTGATCCTCTATTACTACCTGGAGGACACGACCGGGACGTATACGCTCGAAGAGTTGCGAACGATGCAGGACTGGATCGTCAAGTTCCAACTGCAAACCGTGCCGGGCGTGACGGAAGTGCTGGGCATCGGCGGGTACGAAAAGCAGTTCCAGGTCAACCTGGACCCGCAGGCGCTGTTGCGTTACGACCTGTCGCTTGCGGAGGTGATCCAGCGGATCGAGTCGAACAACGTCAGCGTCGGCGCGCAGTTCATCGAGGTCGATGCCGAGGAGTTTGTCGTCCGCTCCGAAGGCCTGGCCCACGGCGTGGAAGACCTCTCGAACATCGTGGTCAAGACCGAGGACGGCAGCCCCATCTACCTCCGCGATGTTGCAAAGATCCAGATCGGCGGCGCGATCCGCCGTGGCCTGCAGACGCTTAACGGCAAGCAGGAGGTCGTCGCGGGCATGGTGGTGCAGCTCTACGGCACCAACGCGTCGACCGTGATTCAACGCGTCGAAGAAAAACTCGCCCAGGTGCAGGACGCGCTGCCCGATGGCGTACGCATCGTGCCCTACTACGAGCAGAGCGAACTGGTCCAGTCTTCCATGACGACCGTGCGCAGCGCGTTGATCCAGGGCATCGGCCTGGTCGTCCTCGTGCTGCTGCTCTTCATGGGCGGGCTGCGTCCGTCCATCGTTGTCGCCCTGTCCATCCCCTTCTCGGTCCTCTTCGCAACCCTGGCGATGGGCTACCTCGATATCTCGGCCAACCTCATGTCGCTCGGCGGCCTGGCGATCGCCATCGGCATGATGGTCGACGGGACCATCGTCATGGTCGAGAACGTCGACCGGGTGCTCCGCGAATCCAAACCCGACGAAGCGCAGGCACACGTCGTCGCCCGCGCCTGCAAGGAAGTGGCCCGACCGATCGTCTTTGCGATCACGATCATCATCATCGTCTTCCTGCCGTTGTTCACGCTCCAAGGCGTGGAAGGTAAGACGTTCAGGCCGCTGGCGTATACGGTCGCGCTGGCAATGCTCGGGTCGCTAATCTTCGCGCTGGTCGCGGCGCCGGTGTTTGCCTGCCTCTTCATGCGCCGACCGGAGTCTGGTATTCCAGGCTCAACACCGCTGCTGCGACGTCTGGGGCTTCGTGCACGAAATACCAATGTAAATCAAGGCAAAGGCGTAGCCGAGCCTAAGCCATCGGCTGAGCAACAGCCGCTCAAAGAGAGCCTGGTCGTGCGAGCCCTGCTCGTGCCCTACCGGCCGATGGTGCGCTTTTTTGTTACCAATCGCTGGGCGGCGGTGGCGATCGCGCTGGCCATGCTCGTGGCCGGCGCGGGCATCTTCCCACGGCTTGGCAGCGAGTTTACCCCCAGGCTCAACGAGGGCGACCTCATCGTCAACCTGACGATGGCGCCTTCGATCTCCCTTGAGGAAACGCGTCGGCTGACGCTGCTGGTTGAAGAGCGCCTGATGCAGGTCCCCGAGATCGACTCGGTGGTCAGCCGCATCGGCCGAGGCGAGGTCGGCGCCCACGCGGACCCGATCAACGCGGTGCACAGCCTCGTCGTCCTCAAGCCCAGAGCGCAGTGGCCAAACGCCAAGAACCAAGCGGAGGTGGAAGCCAGCATCCGAAAGAAACTCGACGGCATGCCCGGGGTGCTGGTCAACCTGACCCAGCCGATCCAGTTGACGGTTGATGAACTGATCGGCGGGGTCAAGGCCGAGCTTGCGATCAAGCTCTTTGGTGATGATCTGGATGTGCTCAAGGAGAAGGCGGACCAGATCGCCGCGCGTCTCAGTGAGATTCAAGGCGCAGCCGATGTGCAGGCCGACCAGATCACCGGTTCGCCGCAGCTACTGATCCGGCCGGATCGGCAGGCGCTGGCGCGGTATGGCGTGAACCTTGCCGAGGTCCAGCAGACGATCTCCGCCGCGATCGGCGGGGTGCAGGCGGGGCAGGTCTTTGATGGTATCCGACGCTTTGACATCTACGTCCGCTATCAGGAGAGCGATCGGCAGACCCAAGACGACATCGCGGCCCTGCTGATCCCAACGCCCGACGGCCAGCGCCTGCCGCTGGCGGACCTGGCGCAGATCACCACGCTCATCGGCCCGCGCCAGATCACCCGCGAGAACACCCAGCGTTTCATCACCGTTCAGGCCAACGTCGTCGGCCGCGACATCGTCGGCTTTGTTAATGAGGCCAAACAGGTCATCGCCGATGAAGTCGAGCTGCCCCCGGGCTACTTCGTGACCTGGGGCGGGCAGTTCCAACTCGCCCAGCAGGCCAACCAGCGCCTGCTCATCGTCGTGCCCATCACCCTGGGCCTGATCTGCCTGCTGCTGTACGTCAGCTTCGGCTCGCTGAAGAACACCGTGCTGATCCTGCTGAACATCCCGCTGGCGCTGGTCGGAGGTGTGCTGGGCCTGTGGGTCGTCGGTGAAAACCTCTCGGTGCCCGCCTCCGTCGGGTTCATCGCGCTCTTCGGCATTGCGCTCGAGAACGGCATGGTGCTGGTGAGCTATCTCAATCAACTCGTGCAGGAAGGTAAACCCATCGACGAGGCCAGTGTCTACGGCGCATCGCTGCGCGTGCGTGCGGTGCTGATGACCGCGGTGACGACGGCGCTGGGCCTGATCCCGCTCATGCTCGCCACCGGCACCGGCAGCGAAGTCCAACGCCCCCTGGCCACCGTCGTCATCGGCGGGCTCGTGACCTCGACCCTGCTGACCCTGCTCGTGTTGCCGGCTCTTTACAAGTGGTTTGCGATCCCTGCCGATCAAACAAACCGCAGCGAAAGTCTCGCAAGCTGAACCATCACAACCGCCGCGCCGGACTTTGTTGGCTTACGGCTATCGGCCTGCGATCAACAGGCACGTGCGGCGCGGGCCTGATCCTGCGATCATGTGTGTATGAGTGATGCCCCAATGCCTAACCCGACCTCCGGTGAGTCGGCGGTCAGTCGCAAGCACCTGCTTATTGCGCTGCTGGCGATACTGGCGATGCTGCTGCACGGGGTGTTGTGGGCGGCGTCGGCCAAGTCGGCGATGGACTGGCCCTTGTGGGTGGCGCTGTTGTTTGGCGGCCTGCCGTTGACCTGGGACCTTCTGGTCAAGGTCTTTCGCGGGCAGTTCGGGTCGGACCTGCTGGCCGGGATTTCGATTGTCACGTCGGTGCTGCTGGATGAATACCTCGCTGGCGTGCTGGTGGTGCTGATGCTCTCTGGCGGCGAGGCGCTGGAGGTGTACGCGGTGCAGAGCGCTTCGTCGGTGCTCAAGGCCTTGGCCGGTCGCATGCCCGCGACAGCGCATCGCAAGGTCGACGGGCAGGCGCTGCAGGAGATCGCCACCGACCAGATCGCCATCGGCGATGCGATCGTCATCCTGCCGCACGAGACCTGCCCGGTGGACGGGACGGTGATCGAAGGCCAGGGCGTGATGGACGAGTCGTACCTGACCGGCGAGCCCTACCTGATGCGTAAGACGCCTGGCGCGGCGGTGCTGTCGGGTGCGATCAACGGGGATAGCTCGCTGACGATCCGCGCGCAGAAGCGGGCGATTGATTCACGTTACGCCAAGATCATGGAAGTCATGCGCGCCAGCCAGCAGAGCCGGCCCAAGCTAAGGCGGATGGGCGACACGTTGGGCGCCTGGTACACGCCGGTGGCGCTGGTCATCGCGATCGCGGCCTGGGCCATCAGCGGTGAAGCGATGCGATTCCTCGCAGTGCTCGTGGTGGCGACGCCTTGCCCGCTCTTGATTGCGATCCCCGTGTCGATCATCAGTTCGATATCGCTGGCGGCCAAGCGCGCGATCATCATCCGCGACCCGGTGGTGCTCGAAAAGCTCGATACCTGCCGGACGATGATTTTTGATAAGACCGGCACGCTGACGTACGGCAAGCCCGCGCTGGTCGATCAGCACATCGCGCCGGGTTTTGCTGGCGATGAACTGCTGGGCCAGGTCGCTTCGCTTGAGCGCTACTCCAAGCACCCGCTGGCTGGCGCGGTGGTGAAACAGGCGGAGGAGCAGGGATTGGAACTGCTGGAGGTCGGCGATCTGTCCGAACCGCCGGGGCAGGGGCTGACGGGCAAGGTGGCCGGCCGGTTGATCGAGGTGACCAGCCGAAAGCACATCTCGCACGACCACGCGGAGCTGCTGGAACAGTTGCCTCAAGCCCGCGGCGGGCTGGAGTGTGTCGTGCTGGTGGACGAGAAGTTTGCGGCGTTGTACCGCTTCCGTGATGCGCCGCGTCGCGAGGGCAAGTCGTTCATCGAGCACCTGGAGCCCAGGCACCACATCATCAAGGTGATGCTGGTATCCGGCGACCGCGCGTCGGAGGTCAATTACCTGGCCGAGGCGGTGGGGATCCACGAAGTCCACGCCGAGCAAAGCCCCGAGCAGAAGGTCCAGATCGTCAAAGCCGAAACGCTCAAGGCCAACACCATCTTTGTCGGCGACGGGATCAACGACGCGCCAGCGCTCCTGGCGGCGACGGTGGGCGTGGCGATGGGCACCAACAGCGACGTGACGACCGAGGCGGCGGGCGCGGTGATCCTCGACAGCTCGCTGCAC
>JBGSTE010000434.1:0-9026 GCA_041736655.1 Phycisphaeraceae bacterium
AACAGCAAGCCTTGCACAACCCACCAGACCATGCCACTTACCGCAGCAACTGCAACCAATACTGCAATCAATCGCATCGAAAATCGCAACAGATCTAGGACGCCCGACGCAGTATCAGACACCAGACCTGTCAAAAGAAACACACCGACCACCAGGCCGGTCAAGAGGATCGCGCCCCCAATGCCCGCAGCGACATATAAAAATGCCGAATAATTCCAAAGCCTCAACACCCAAACCGGGAAAGTCACATAGCCGTCTGCCAGATTGTCGACCACGCCGCTCACCGCCACCGACAGCAGCACCACCAGCAGCAGATAAGGCAACCCATACAAAATATCGACGACGCGCATCAGGACCGCGTCCGTCCGCCCGCCGATGTAACCCGAGAAGGCCCCCCAGCTCACGCCGATGAAGACCGACATCAACGCCGCGCTGATCCCCACGCCCAGCGAGATCGCCCCGCCCAAAAGACAACGCACAAACAAAGACCGGCCCTTCTCATCCGTGCCCATCAACTCAAAGCCGCGATACGCCCGCTTCTCCGGCTCGGCCCCCGCAGGCGCATCGACAGGCAACGGAACCTCACGCTCGTAACGCACCCAGCCCGGGCCCTGCTCTTGGACCAGCAGGCCCTTGTCATCGTTATTAAAGCGCAGGTCGTTGTACCACTTGCCCGTGGATGTGTTCGGCGGGCTGCCCAGCGTCCAGTACAACGAGAGAAAACAGGGCAGCGCAATCAGCAGCAACAGGACCGTGCCAAACAGACCGCCGGACAAACGCGGCAGCTGGCGGCGCGAAGCAATCGAGTTGGTGTCGGCACCGACCGTGGACATCGGGCGGCATCATAGAACATTTGCAGAGGGTGTGAAACATGATCAAGTGAAATCCTCCGACCCCTAAGTCTGGACCGGCGCGATACACCACAACCCCGATGAACGCGGTGGCTCAAAATCTTCATCCGAACAGCCTGCATCAGATCAAGCCCGGTTTATCTTCCTCGGCAGATAGGCTAAAATTCAGGCATGCCCCCCCGCCAGACCAACCAGCGCCGCGCAATCAGGCAGGCCATCGAAGACGCCGGCCGACCGCTCGACGCCCACGAGGTCCTCGCTGCCACCGACCACGCGGGCCTGGGCCTGGCAACCGTCTACCGCACCCTCAAGCTCGGCGTCGATGAGGGCTGGCTGGCGCCCGTCGAACTGCCCAGCGCCCCGACCCGGTACGAGATGGCCGGCAAAAAGCACCACCACCACTTCGAGTGCCGGGCCTGCCAGCGCGTCTTCGAAGTCCACGGCTGCCCGGGCAACCTCAAGCCCCTGCTGCCCAAAGGCTTCACGCTCGAAGACCACGAAGTGATCCTCTACGGCCTGTGCGAAGAGTGCAGTTGATGCATTTGGTGATTTGGCGATCTGGCGATTTGGTGAAGTTTTGAGTCTTGAACAGAGTGCCCGTGGTGTTTTAAGGGTATCTCATGAATTCGCTAGATCACCAAATCACCAAATGTTTATCCCCACACCTTTGCAAACACCGCCTCATCAAAACCCACCGTCACACGATCGCCATCGATCGTGATCGGTCGCTTGACCAGGTACCCGTTTCCCGCCAGCAGAGTCAACGCCTCAGCCTGGTTCATGGTCGGCAACTTGTCCTTTATTTTCAGTTCCCGGTACTGCCCGCCGGACTTGTTGAACAGGTCCCTGATGTCATAGCCCGCGCCCAGCGCCAGCTTCAGTTCCGCCTGCTTGGGCGGCTTGAGCGTGATATCAATAAAGTCATACGCGATGCCCTGCGCATCAAGCCACTTGATCGCCTTGCGACAGGTCCCGCACTTCATGTAGCCATACAGCTTCATCGGTCAAATCCCTCGTGTGCCGCGACTGTAAATCAGCGTGATCATCCGTCTGAACCACAACCGTGCGTCGCCTTGTATGCGACGGTAAACGCTGTGACTTACGCCTCAAACGTCTTGATGATTGCGTCGGCGGTGTCCTGGTTACTGAAGTAGCGCAGGTGCGATCGCATGAACAATCCGCCCCGCAGGCGTGACCGCGTCGCGCGCACCCGCACGTCCAGCGGGGCCGAGCCGTCGTGCAAGCGGAAGACCTCGTCGGTCGCAAACGCGAGCATGTCGTACTCGTCCCACACGTTGGTCCAGCGGTCGATCGTCAAAGGCACCGGCACCGCATCACCTTCAAAAGCGGGCACGCCCTCGCGCGGGTCCAGCAGGTGAAAAAACGCGGGCTGACTGCCGAGCGTCACCAGCGAAGACATGTACAACGGCTGGTGGTTCAGGCAGGCCATATCAAACGCCACCACGCCGCCGAGCGAATGCGCGATGACCTTGATCGGCTTTGAGGGCGAACCCGCGCCAGCGCCCAACTCACGCTCGATCACCTCGCGAACGCGCTCGTGGATCCTCGGCCGATAGGTGTGGCTCTGGTACACGATCACGTCCGCGATAAACGGAAGCGTCTGCTGTGTCAGCCAGAGCCGAGCCTCCTGGAACTTGTCGCCCAGGTAGCCACGCACCTTTGAGCGGGCCTCGTCGCTGCGCTGCTTGAGGAGGTCTTCGATGACCGTGGACTTGTCGTGCTTACCCCGGCGACGCTCCAGCCAGGCCCGGGCTTTGCCCGCCCCGCGCGACACCGGCCGGGCCACCGCCTCGTGCACCATCTTCGAAAACCCGCCCGCGCTCACCGGGTACTTCCCGATCGCCTTGTGCAGATAAGTATCCGCCCCACCCAGATCGCCCCAGTACACCGGCACCAACTCGTACCGATCGCCCATCAGCGAGTTGAGCGCAGCAGCGTAATTCGCCACCTTCTCTTCGCTGCGCATCGCGATGCCGTGGATGAGGAGAACTTTTTCGGGCATCGCAAGATTGTAGTGAAATGATGGGCCGCCAAGGACGCCAAGATAGCCAGGCGAAACTAAAACAAATAAGAAAATGCTCGCCGACTCGGCGTCCTTGGCGGCCAAACCCATGCGCCCGGAAAGATCAGCTCTGGAGCTTCGCCTTGATCATCGTCGTCACCGCCTGCGGGTTCGCAGAGCCCTTGCTCAGGCGCATGACCTGACCCAGCAGCGCGTTGATGGCTTTATCTTTGCCTGCCCGGACATCCTCCACAGACTTTTGCATCTGCGGGTTGGCGATCGCCTCATCGACCCAGGCTTCCAGGGCGCTGTCGTCGGTGACTTGCATCAGGCCGTGGGTTTGTGCGAGTTGTTCGGCACTGTTGTCGCTATCCATGCACAACGCCAGCAGTTTGTCGACGGCACCGGAGCCGACTTTGTTGGACTTGCTCAGGTTCAGAATGTCCGCGATCTGCCCGGCGCTGATGCCCAGCTTGTCGGGCAACACGCCCTTCTCGTTGGCGAGCTTGCTGAGGTTGTTGCGCAGCAGTTTTGCAGCATCGCTGCCATCAGCGCCGCAGGCAAGAATCGCTTCAAAAAACCGCGTCGTTGCGGGCTCATCGATGATCGCCTTCGCGTCGATCTCCTTTAATCCAAGCACATCGACATAACGCGTAAGCCTTGCCAACGGCAGCTCAACCAACTGCGACTTCGCCTGAGCCAGCATCGCGTCAGTCACCTGCACCTCGCACAGGTCCGGATCGGGGAAGTAGCGGTATTCATCCGCATCTTCCTTCTCGCGCTGCGGCGTCGTCACGAGGTTCACATCGTCCCAGCCGCGGGTCGACTTGGCCCGAGCCCCCATCACCTTGCCGTCGGCGAGCCACTGCTCGATCTGTCGCTCGTGTTCATGCAGGATCGCGCCGTGCACCGCCTTAAACGAGTTGAGGTTCTTGATCTCCACGACCGGCGTCTTGTACGTTTGGCCTTGTTTTTCAATGATGACGTTGATGTTCGGCTCAAAGCGCATCTGGCCCTTCTGCATGATGCCCTGCGTCACGCCCAGGTGTCGGCAGATATCACGCAGCATCTGGCCGAACGTCACCGCCTGCTCGGCGCTGTCAAAGTCAGGCTCGGTGACAATCTCCAGGAGCGGCGTGCCCGCGCGGTTGAGGTCGATCAGCGAGCCGTCGCAGAAGCCGCCGCCGGGCAGTTCGTGCAGGAGCTTGCCCGCGTCTTCTTCGAGGTGGGCGCGGGTGATGCGGATCGTCTTCTTCCCGTTGCCTTCAGGGATCTCCAGAGAGCCTGCGCCGCAGATGGGCTGGTCGAACTGGCTGATCTGATAGTTCTTGGGCAGGTCCGGGTACCAGTAGCTCTTGCGGTCCCACTTGGTGTGGCGGGCGATCTCGCAGTTCAGCGCGAGACCGACGAGGATGGACATCTCGACCGCTTTTTCGTTGAGGACCGGGAGCGTGCCGGGCATGCCGATGACGACGGGGCTCAAGAGCGTATTCGGCTCGGCCGCGAGATAGTCCCGGTGCGCGACGTTGGGGGCATCGGTCCAGATCTTCGAACGCGTATCGAGTTCGACATGGATTTCCATGCCGATCTTGAGCGTGGTCTTCAGGCCGTAGGGCGCACCGGGGTCAATTCTGTTTCCGCTGGGGGTGGTCATGCGTGGATTCTACTGCTGGTCAGCGGTTGCGGGGGCCAGGCCAGGGTAAGCCTGCGTGAGAAACGTGATCAGTTGCTTTGCGTCGACAAAGCCGGGCAAGGCTCGGCCGGCTATGACGAGCCGGGGCACGCCGCGCCGGCCCTGGATTTTTGCCAGGCCGTAGATCTCGCCGCTGGTCTCCATGAGTTCATCGATTCGCGGGTCGGCCAGGGCTTGTTCGAGCGCCGCCTTGCCGACAAGCTGTTCTGCGAGCGGTCGGATCTCGCTGTTGATGATCGCGATCGGTAGCGCCCCGTCGTCTGCGCGGGCGTCGATCAACTTGATCAATGCCAAATCAAAAGTAGAGAACTTCGCGGGCTCGGCCACCCAGACCGCCAGCGCGAGGCGGGCAAGCTCGCAGGAGGTCGCGCTGTGCGGGTTGGGGTTCTGGACATGTTGATTGCATGCAGTATCGAGCGCGGTGGGGAGCATCACGACGGCGAGTTGGCCATCGAAGTGTGCCACCGCATCGGCCACTTGAACGTGTGCTTCACGGCAGAACGCGCAGTTGTAGTCGTAGAGCAGCGCCATGACGCTCGGCGCATCGGGGTTGCCGAGCGTGGGCATCGCGTGCGGGTTGAAGTTGCCGAACATCGGCGATCCGTGATCAATGGTCGGCAACGGCGTAGCGGGAGACGGGGTCAGGAGTTGGATCGCGATCATCGCTGCAATGGGCAATCCGCCGAGCTTAGGGAGTAAGCCCCGCGAGCGGACGAGCGCGATGCCGGCAATGACGAGCGAGCAACCATGCGCAGCCATGCAGTAATAACAGACGTGGCGCAGGACAAAGAACTGCAGCGCGATGAACCACAGCGCGCTGAGGCCTGCAGCCAGGCCAACGAAGCCGATGATGCTCCACGCGCCGTCACGGTGCTGCTTCGGTCTGTTTGTGCCGGCATGGATCGATGTCACGAGAATCAGCGCATACGCAGCGAACGCAAAGAGCGAGACAGGCAGGCCCAGCACCTGTGACCAGCGAGAGGAAAGGACATCACCGCAGCCGCCGACGCCTTCGCCACAGCCCGGCGCGGTTTGGCCGGTCATCGCGAGATAGAGCAGATAGCCGGAGATCCCCAAGCCCAACAGCGTGGCGAGGCGAAGGATTGTCAGCGCTCGGTCACGTGATCCGGTGGCGGTCATGGTGTGCAGTTTAGGGTCCGTTCACTCAGTTCGGCTTGGCATGAAACTGCGTGGAAAACCCCGCTTCATCGAGCCGTCGGCGGAGCTGCTCGATGTGCTGGTGGTTGCGGGTTTCGACACGGCACTCGATGGAGACCGAGGCGATTTCGTCGTTGCCAAAGACGCGGTCGTGGGCGATGTCGATGATGCTCACGCCTTCCTCGGCCAGCACTTTGGTAAACGCCGCGAGGCCGCCGGGCCGGTCGGAGATGTGGGCGCTGAATCGGCAGAGTCTGCCGTCGACGAAGAGGCCTCGCTGGATGATTCGGCCGAGCATCGGCGTGTCGATGTTGCCGCCGCAGAGCACAGTGCCGACGCGTTGACCCTTGAACGCATCGAGCTTGCCGGCCAATGCCGCAGCGACGCCGGCCGCGCCTGCGCCTTCGACGACGGCCTTTTCCATCTCGACCAGTCGCAGGATCGCCAGCGCGATGTCGTGTTCGCTGACGAGGACGATGTGATCGATCAGCGGCGCGGCGAGCGCGAAGGCGTTGGGCCCGACTTCGGGCACGGCCAGGCCGTCGGCGAGCGTGGGTTTGACGGTGATGGGGGTGGGTTTGCCGGCCTTGATCGCGGCGGTGAAGCTCGCGGCGTTGATGGGTTCGACGCCGATGATCTTGATCGTCGGCTTGATGGACTTGGCCGCCAGCGCGATGCCGGCGATGAGCCCGCCGCCGCCGATGGGCACGACGATCGCGTCCAGGTCCGGCGATTGGTCGAGCATCTCCAGGCCGATGGTGCCTGCGCCTGCGATGATGTCCGCGTCGTCGTAGCCGTTGATATAGGCCAGGCCCTGTTCTGCGGCGAGTAACGTCGCGCGGGCCTTGCAGTCGCCGATGTGTTCGCCGTGGAGGATGACGTTTGCGCCAAAGCCACGGCAGTTCTCGACCTTGATGATCGGTGCGAAGGTCGGCATGACGACGGTGACCGGGATGCCAAGCCGGCGGCCGTGATGTGCTAGTGCTAACGCATGATTACCTGCCGAGGCTGCGATGACGCCTTTTTTCTTCTGCGCTTGGTCGAGTAGCAACAGCGCGTTGCAGGCTCCGCGCTCTTTGAACGAGCCGGTGCCTTGCCGGTGCTCACGCTTGAGGACGAGGTCAAAGCCGACGATGGGGCTGAGCCAGTCGCTGCGGAGGCAGGGCGTGCGCTGGATGCCACCGGCGATGCGGTCGGCAGCGGAGTGGATGTCGTGGGGGGTGACGGTGGGCATGATTGAATCTTAATTCAAATTCTCTAGATCTTGTTAGCGGTAATGAATTGACCGCTGGTCGTTTTCACAGCTCATCCCTCCAACTCGATTACATAGAGACGTAAAAATCGAGTCTCTCACAAAAATACAGCTAATAGAATTACGAGCAGGACTATGAATAAAAGTATGAATAACCAACGTAGGGCAACTCTTAATTCCATGCCGAAAACTGTTACCGTTCTGACGACGGGTAGATTCGCATTGAACCATGCATTGCTCTCGTGCAGTTGCCCGGATTGCATGAAGAGCTTTAGTACTGAGAACGCCCCAGCGCGATCGATACTCGAATGCAACATCCGCGACACACTTTCATCTTGATCAATGTAGATCATTGTGACCGAGTCACCGGCGAATGCAGCCCTTATCACATGACTATTGTCATGAAATATCGCAACAGGTCCAACGATTCGTTCTTCAATGATGATGCGCCGTAGATCATGTTCCGACGCGTTCTCAACGACACCTCCGCTATATTCAATCGATGCCATGAATCAGCCTCTGTTAAGTGGTAATTACGAGCGATCTAGTGCTGGGTCTGTCATCCCCAGTTGCTTAAACGCCGCGATGCGGAGAGTGCAGGCGTCGCAGTGCTGGCAGGGCTTGCCGTCGACCGTCGGGTCGTAGCAGGTGTGGGTCATCGCGTAGTCGACACCGAGTTTGAGGCCCTGTTGGATGATCTGTGGTTTGGTCAGGTGGATCAGCGGGGCGTGGACGGTGATCGTGTTGCCCTGGACGCCGGCCTTGGTGGCGAGGTTGGCGAGTCGTTGGAAAGCCTCGATAAACGCCGGCCGACAATCGGGATAGCCCGAGTAGTCCACCGCGTTGACGCCGATGAAGATGTCGTATGCGCCGAGCACCTCGGCCAGGCCCAACGCGTAACTAAGGAATACTGTGTTGCGCGCGGGGACGTAGGTGACGGGAATGCCGCCCCCGGAAATCTGATCGCTTTGCCGATCTTTGGGGACAGGCATCGCTTCATCGGTCAGGGCGCTTCCGCCAAAGGCACCGAGGTCCACGCGGACAATGCGGTGCGAGGCGGCGTGCAGGTGCTGTGCGATGTTT
Source organism: Phycisphaeraceae bacterium (assembly GCA_041736655.1). GTDB lineage: Bacteria > Planctomycetota > Phycisphaerae > Phycisphaerales > Phycisphaeraceae > JAHQVV01. Next base: position 8,061 of record JBGSTE010000434.1, read on the forward strand.
GCGGCGGCGGACAGTTCGATGCGCTGCTTCTGGCCGTAGTCAAAGCTGATGGCGTGACAGGCAAAGCCGCGATCGCGCGCGATGGCGAGCGTCGTAGCCGAGTCGAGCCCGCCGGATAAGAGGACGACGGCTTGTGGCGTGTGGGCGTGCATGTGCTGGTGAAATTCGCGTCCTTGTTAGAAACTAATCGGCTTAAAACCCTTCATCCTCTTCCTGGGGCAGCTCCGGCTCGCGCATCACGACGAGGGTTTTTGCGAGGATATCGCCCAGGCGTTGTCGGCCGGGGCTGATAACCATCAGCACGAGCATCAGCGGCGCGAACAGGTCAAACACGCGTGAGAGCGCGCGGACCAGCGACGGGCCGGGGGACGCGGGTTTGCCAGCCAGGTCGGCGACATACATGCCGGTGATCCACTTGCCGATCGACCGTGCAGTGACAAGCTCGAAAAGAGATGTGTGGATGACGGTGACCGCGATCACGACAAAGCCCGGACGCATCGCGGCAAGCACCTTGGGTAAGCCGTTGCCCGGCCAGTACTGCACCGTTTCGCCCAGCGAGATGTCGTAGAGGACTCCTGCGATGACAAAGCCGGGCGTGAGGTCGATGATGCCCGCGATCATGCGTCGGCCATAACTGGCGAGCACGATGCCCTTGGGCAGGTCGATCTGATCCCCACGCGGTGCCTGCCGATAAAAAAGCATCATCATGATCATGGCCGTGATGAACGCGACGATCTGGATGATCCAGTCGGCGTTTTCCTGCATGGCCGAGCGCTCTTCCTTGATGAGTACGACGATGCCGTTGTCGCTGGAGCTATCCAGCACCGTCTGCCCCTGGAGGTCGATGGTGATGAGCCCGGCGATAGGCTCGATGATCTTGGCCTGCCCTGCGGGTTGCTGCAGTTTGGGTCCGGGCCGCGTGACCAGCGAGAGCCCGCCGCGCCAGGCCAGCGCCGCCCACTGGGC
>JBGSTE010000295.1:0-3493 GCA_041736655.1 Phycisphaeraceae bacterium
TCGGGGCCGGCGGGCGCGTGGTCGTCGGGCCGGACCTGAGTATCCCCGGCCACCCGGAGGCCTTTGTCATCGGCGACGTCGCGGATGTCACGATGCCCGACGGCAGCAAGGTGCCGGGCCTGGCACCGGCGGCGATGCAGATGGGTAAATACCTCGCGAAGCAGATCGCCCTGGAGTTGCGCGCTGGCGCTCGCAGGCCTGTCGAGCGCCCGCCGTTTCGCTACGTGGACAAGGGCACGATGGCGACGATCGGACGCAAGCACGCGATCGCGGACATCGGCCCCTTCGAGTTCAGCGGTGTCTTGGCCTGGTTGGCCTGGCTGGTTGTGCACCTGCTCTTACTCATTGGCTTTCGCAACAAGATCGTCGTGCTGGTGCAGTGGTTCTACTCGTACGTCACCTTCCGACGCGGGGCGCGGATCATCATCGGCCGGGCCCGTGAATTTGACGAGGTGGTCAGGACCCTGCGGTCCCTGAAGACACAAACCGCCGAAGCCCGCGAGAATCAGCCGCAACCAACGCAAAGCGACAGCGACAGGGCCTGACGGTTTACAGGACGCCCGAACCCGGTCACAATGCACGTAGCCAAGCGAGGAGCGATCGCGCTATGCCGGATGTGTGTTTCTATTTTCAGGTTCATCAGCCGCGTCGGCTGCGACGCTACAGCGTCTTCGAGACCGAGCCGACCTATTTCGACGACGACGCGAACAGCCGCATCCTCCGCCGGGTCGCTCAGAAGTGCTATCTGCCGGCGACTTCGCTGCTGCTGCGACAGATCCAGCGGCACGGCGACCGGTTCGTTGTCGCCTTCTCACTCACCGGCCAGGTTATCGAGCAATTGCAGCGCTGGGCGCCGGAGGTGCTCGACCGCTTCCGCGCGCTGGCGCAGACCGGCTGTGTCGAGTTCCTCTCGGAAACCTACGACCACTCGCTGGCCTCGCTCTACAGCCCCGACGAATTTGCGCACCAGGTGGCCCGGCATGACGAGCTGATCGACAGCCTCTTTGGCCAGACGCCGTCGGTCTTCCGCAATACCGAGCTGATCTACAACAACGCGCTGGCCGACACACTGGCGAAGCTCGGCCGATTCCGCGGGGTCCTGGCCGAGGGCGTTGACAGCCTGCTCGCCGGCCGCAGCCCGAACCACGTGTACCAGTCGCCCGGCGCGGTCGCGATGCCGATCCTCTTGAAGAACCACCGGCTCAGTGACGACCTGGCGTTTCGCTTTTCAGACCCGAGCTGGCCGCACTATCCGCTTAAGCCCGGTACGTATGCGAACTGGCTGGCCGACGCCTCGGGACAGATCGTCAACCTCTTCATCGACTTCGAGACCTTCGGCGAGCACCAGTGGGAACAGACGGGGATCTTCGGCTTCCTCGACAATCTGCCCGACGCGGTGCTCTCCAACGGCTGCCGCTTTTTCACGCCCAGCCAGGCGATCGAGCGCTACGACCCGGCGGACACCTACAACGCCCCGCAGGTCACGAGCTGGGCCGACACCGAGCGCGACATCAGCGCCTGGCAGGGCAACGCGATGCAGTCGGCGGCGCTGAACGAACTCTACGCGATCGAGTCGGCGGTCAAGGCCACGCATGGCAGCGAGCTAATCCATGACTGGCAGGCTTTGTCGACTTCCGACCACTTCTACTACATGTGCACGAAGTACTACGCCGACGCCGCGGTGCATGCCTACTTCAACCCCTACGAATCGCCCTACGACGCGTACATCAACTACATGAACGTGCTGGACAATCTCAAGGGCAGGCTCGAGGCGCTGACCGACAGCAATTCGCTGCATTCATAGCGTTTTGATTGCTTCTCCATCAAGCGTAGCGGGCGACGCGAAGCGTCCCGCTTGAATCATCGAATGCGCACAGGACGCTTCGCGTCGCCCACTACACCTGGATGGTTGTCACGCTTGCAGCTCAGACAGACTCATCGGATTGTAGTCGCTGCAACGGCCTTGACAAGCGCGTCGACGATGCGTGGGCGGACGAGGTCCAAAGGCTGATCGATCTTGGCGCCTGCGGCCCGCGCGTGGCCGCCGCCGCCGAACTGCGATGCGAGCTCGGCGACATTGACCGCGTCGGCAACGGGCTTACTCCTGAAACTCACACGCGTCTGCGGGCCGTGGTCCGTGTGGATCTCGCTCAAGAGCGCGATGACCTGGACGGAGCCGACCTGCTGCGGGATGTCGATAAGCCGTTCGGTTTCCTCAGCCCGTGCACCGGTTTCATCGAAATCGCTCGCGTGCAGCGTCATCACCGCGGCACGATCATCGGCCAGGAGTTCAAGCGACTCGACCGCGCGGATCAGGAGCTTGAGCTTCTCGGGTCGCTCGGCCTGCTCAAGCCTTGCGTAGAGGTCAGCGTGGTTGACCCCGGCGGCGATCAGGTCGGCGGCCAGGCGATGCGTCTGCGGGGTGACGTTGGAAAAGCGGAACCAGCCGGTGTCCGACGCGATGCCTGTAAAGAGCGCATCGTTGATCGTCTGCCGGGCGTGTGTGTCGCTCGTCTTGCCCTTGAGCAAGCGATCGACAACGCAAGCGACGATCTCGGCGGCGGCGGCGGCGCTTGAGTCGATGTACCGGTGCTTTGCTGGGACGTCGCCGGAGAGGTGGTGATCGAGGATGAGCGTGCGATCGAGCATGGGCCGGATCGCGTCGGCCAGGGGATGCAACTGGCTGTACGCTCCGGTATCGACGATCACCAGCAGGGCTGTGTCGGCGGGCAGGTCGGCTGCGCTGCTGGCGTTACGGATGCCGGGGGTGTCGGCGAGAAACTGCAGCGTGTCGGTGATCGGCGAAACCAACAGGCCGGTGGCATGTTTACCCATAGCGCCAAGCGCGGTGACCAGCGCGACGACCGAGCCGGCGGCGTCACCGTCGGGCTTGCTGTGGGTCAGCACAATGATCGGGCCGGCGGTTTGGCTCAGCAGTTCAGCGGCGCGGTCGAGCGTGATGTTGGCGGTGTAGTTCGTCACGAGGGCTTAAAGGTACAAGTATCGGGTGGGTCAGGCATCATGCCTGTCACGGGATTGTCTGCAATGCATGACAGGCAGCAAGCCTGTCCCACCGGCACCTTAATCGTACGCCGAGGCGTGCTCGGCCATGAGTGCTTGAGCCAGTGCGATGTCGCGTTGAAGCTGCTCGGTCAACGGCTGGATACCGGGGAAAGGGTACTGGTCTCTGAGCCAACGGGCAAAGGCGAATCTTGTGCGTCGGCCGTAGAGCGCGTTCAAGTCGTCTGGCCGGTAGCCGATGAGGTGGGCTTCGATCGTGAGTTGATCGTGGCCGAAGGTCGGCTTGACGCCGACGCTGATCGCCGCGGGGAAGGTCGTTTGCGGCTGATCGTCCAGCGTGACCGACCCGGCGTAGACGCCATCCATCGGCGTGATCAGGCCGGCGCAGGCCGCCGGGGCGAGGTTCGCGGTGGGGACGCCGGTCGTTCGGCCGCGCTGCTCGCCTTTGACGTTGGCCCCTTGCAGTTCACAC
>JBGSTE010000315.1:0-2658 GCA_041736655.1 Phycisphaeraceae bacterium
GCGGATCTGCTGCTGCTCGCCACCGGGGAACACGTCGATGATGCGGTCCACGGTCTGGATGGCGTCGTTGGTGTGGAGGGTGGCGAAGACCAGGTGGCCGGTCTCGGCGGCGGTGATGGCGGCCTCGATCGTTTCCAGGTCGCGCATTTCGCCGACGAGCATGACGTCCGGGTCCTGGCGCAGGGCCCGGCGCAGGGCCTCGGAGAACGAGGGCACGTCGACACCGACCTCGCGCTGGTTGACGATCGACTGCTTGTGCGGCTGGTAGTACTCGATGGGGTCTTCGATGGTGATGATGTGCCGGTCCATCGTCATGTTGACGAAGTTGATCATGGAGGCGAGGGTGGTCGTCTTGCCCGAGCCGGTGGGCCCGGTGACCAGGAACAGGCCACGCGGTCGGCGGACCAGGTCCTTGACGATCGGCGGCAGGCCGATGGCCTCGATGTCCAGGAGCTTGTTGGGGATCCGGCGAAGGACCAGCGAGATGTTGCCCTTCTGCTTGAAGATCGAGACGCGGAAGCGGGCCGAGTTGTCCTCGTCCTCCTGGTCGCCGTAGGCAAAGCCGAAGTCGCTGCCACCTTCTTCCTGAAGCTCGGTCTGCGAGCGTTCGGGGGTGATGGCTTTCATGAGCGAGGCGGTGTCGGCCGGCTCGAGCTTGCGGGTCTTGAGTTCGATAAGCCGGCCACGCATCCGCACCGTCGGCGGCTTGCCGACGGTCAGGTGCAGGTCGCTGGCCTCTTGTCGAATGACAGTGTCAAGCAGGCGGTCAATGTGGAAGGTGGACATAGGCTGGGCTCGTATCGGTCATCGCCAGGCTCGGCGGGGTGGGTCGGGGGTTTGCGTCTTCTCCTCGCTGCGGTTCTCAGGCGTGCTGCTCGATGCCTTCGGCTTCTTCGTCGACGATGCCTTCAACCTGCGCGATGCGCGCGATCTCGGACAGCGTCGTCTTGCCCTCGAGGATCTTCAGCTTGCCATCCCCCAGCAGGTTGCGCATCCCCGCGGCCTGTGCGGCCTTGCGGATGTCGCTCACCGTCGCGCGGTTAAACGCCAGGTCGCGGATCTCCGCATTCATCTTCATCAACTCGTACACCCCGCGGCGGCCGCGGTAGCCCGTGTTGCTGCAGCGCTTACAGCCCACTGGCTTGTAGATCGTCTTGCCTTGCAGGTCGCTCTTACTCATCCCGCACAGCGCCATCAGACGCGGGTTGGGATTATCTTCCGGAACCTTGCAGTGGTCGCAGAGGATACGCACCAGCCGCTGGGCGAGGATCGCCTGGATCGACGACGCCACAAGGAAGGGCTTGAGGCCCATGTCCAGCAGACGCGTGATCGCCGACGGGGCGTCGTTGGTGTGCAGCGTCGAGAACACCATGTGCCCGGTCAGCGCCGCCTGCACCGCCACTTCGCCCACCTCCAGGTCGCGGATTTCACCGACGAGGATGATGTTCGGCGCCTGACGCAGCATCGACTTGAGGATGATCGGGAAGCTCAGCGGCGGGTCCATGTTCATGTTGACCTGGCACTGGTTGATCCCCTTGAAGTTGTACTCGATCGGGTCCTCAGCGGTGATGATCTTGCGGTCCGGGCGGTTGAGTTCCTGCAGCGCCGAGTACAGCGTGGTTGTCTTGCCCGAGCCGGTGGGCCCGGTGACCAGGAAGATGCCGTTGGGCCGGCTGATGATCTGCTTGAAGGTTTCGAGCGTGTCCTCCTGCATGCCGAGGTTACGCATGCCGATCTTCGCCGCGTCGGGCCGGAGGATACGCATGACGATCGACTCGCCGTGATAGGCCGGGCAGAAGGACACGCGGAAGTCGATCGACTCGCCGCTGACCTTCATCTTGATGCGGCCGTCCTGCGGGATGCGTTTTTCTTCGATTTTCACACCCGCGAGGATTTTAAGTCGGGCATTGACCGAGCCCTGCACGCGTTTGGGAATCTTGTTGCGTTCATGGCAGACACCGTCGATGCGGTAGCGCAGGCGGACGCGGTCCTTGAACGGTTCGATGTGGATATCCGATGCCCGGCTGGTCACCGCTTCGCCGATGATCTGGTTGACCAGCTTGATGATCGGGCCCTGGTTCGCGTCGTCGTCCGCCTCGCCACCGCCGGGGCCGCCTTCGATGTCGATCGAGACGTCCATCGACGTGTCCAGCGTGCGGTCGATGGACATGTCGACGGTGAGCTGGTCGATGGACTTCTGGATCTCGCTGGAGAGGACCGAGTCGATGAACTCCTTGATCTTGGTCTTGGAGCCCAGGGCCATCTCGATGTCCGTGCCGAGCCGGAAACGCAGGTCGTCGACCAGCGCCAGGTTCATCGGGTCGTGCACGAGCACCTTGATCTTGTTGCCTTCTTTACCCAGCGGGATGATCGTGTACTTGCGGATGATGTCTTCGGGGATCAGCGGGATCTGCGTCTTGTCGATGACGCCCGGCTGGTCCAGGTCGACAAACGCCATGCCCAATTGCGAGGCCACAGCCTTAGCGACATCGTTCTCGTTGACATACCCCAGGTCGACCAGCACTTCGCCGATCTTCTTCCGCGAGCCGGCGGAAATGCGCAGACCCTCCTCGAGTTTCGGGTCGTCGACCAGCCCCCATTTTTTAAGGATCTCTCCGACTTTATCGCGCCGTCGTGCCATCCAGGCCTCTTCTCTGA
>JBGSTE010000333.1:0-3587 GCA_041736655.1 Phycisphaeraceae bacterium
CGACCACGCCGTCGGCCGAGCCATCGCCGACGGCCTGGCGCTGGCGAACTTCAACTTCGTCGACTACCTGGGCAAGGCCCGCAAACCCCAGGACAAGAAACGCGACAAGCCCGGCGACCTGAAAGTCACATTGACGAGTAAGAAGATCCGCAAGGGCTTTGAAGAAGGCCTGTTCATCGCCGAAGGCATCGACACCGCCCGCACCTTGTCCTGCACCCCGCCCAACGTCGCCAACCCCCACTACATCGCGGATACCTGCAAGAAGCTGGCGAAGAAGACCGGCCTGAAGTACACGCTCATCGATGCCAAGCGCGCTAAACAGTTAGGCATGGGCGGCCTGCTCGCGGTCGGTGCGGGTGGCTCAACCCCGCCTTGCATGGTCATCCTCGACTACGCCCCGGCTGGCAAAGCCAAGCAGAAGCCGCTCTTACTGGTCGGTAAGGGCGTCACCTTCGACACCGGCGGGTACTCGCTCAAACCCGACGGCGGCAAGGGCATGAAGTACGACAAGTGCGGCGCGATGAACGTCATCGGCGCGATGCAGGCGATTGCCAACCTCAAACTCAAACGTCGTGTCGTCGGGCTCATCGGCCTGGCCGAAAACATGATCGACCGCGAGGCCTACCGGGTTGATGACATCCTGACCTTCTGCAACGGCGTGACCTGCGAGATCACCAACACCGACGCCGAGGGAAGACTCGTGCTGGCCGACTGCCTGGCCTACGGCACGAAGACCTACGACCCGGTTGCGGTCGTCGACTTCGCCACGCTCACCGGCGGTGTCGTCGTCGCGCTGGGCAAAAAGATCGCCGGGGCCTTCAGCAACGACCCGCAGCTTTATAAACAGGTCGCCGCCGCGGGCGAAACCGTCGGCGAGCCGGTCTGGCAACTGCCCCTCAACGACGACTATCGCAAGATGATGCAGGCCAAGCACGCGGACCTGCACAACTCCGCCCCCGTCCGCGAGGCCCACCCGATCCAAGGCGCCGCATTCCTCAGCTACTTCGTCGGAGCCGATGCGCCTAAGCAATTGCCCACCACGCCCTGGGTCCACATCGACATCGCCGGCACCTCCAACACCGAAGGCGACGTCCTCATGGAAAAAGGCCCGACGGGCTTCGGCGTCAGGCTCGCCACGGAACTCGCGGCGACGCTTTAATGAGCAGAACAGGAACTTGCATGTTTAGCTTTCAATCACGCCTTCGAGGGTTTCTGAAGAAACAGCGCGACGCAACCCCGAAAGAGCTCGCGCGTTTATTCCTGAAGTTTTATGAGCCAATAGTCTTTGAAGAAGACGAACTGATTGACGGTATTAAGAAACTGCCTCGACCTTTTCGTGAGCTTGCCGCTGCAGATCAGGCCTGGGGAATGATTTCATCTGATGGCTTCAATAATTATGTTGAGCAAAATGATGAGGCGTTTGACGAAGAAGTCAGGCTGGGGCTCGTGCTATTGAGTCATGAACATTGTATCGAGGCATTACTTGAAGCACGAAAACTGCTCGCCATGCGATGGCGCGAACTTGATGCTCGAGACGATCTGGTGCCTGGCAACCCGGACCACAGCGAAGAAATCCGGCGATTGGCTCGGCTGACAGAAGAAGATGATGAGCGTTTATTTGATGCGTTTTATCGCCCACTTGCTCGATTTGAGGATATGCTTGGCGAGCATCTGATTAGAATTCTTGGCCCGTAGGAGGAACATGCCCAAAGCCATCATCTTCGACTTCGACGGCGTCATCGTCGACTCCGAGCCCTTGCACTACCAGGCTTTCGCCATGGTCGGTAAGTCGTTCCAATTCGACTTCACCTGGGAGCAGTACATGGCCCAGTACATCGGCTTCGATGACCGCGACGCCTTCCGCTACATGCTCGCCCAGGCCATCGAGGCCGGCCACACGCCCGAGATCGACGACCTGAACGCCACGATCGCCAAGCTCATCAAGCAGAAGCAGAAGGCCTTCGAGATGCTCGCCCAGGTCGGCACCGCCGCGATCCTCGGCAGCGTCGAACTCATCGAAGAAGCCCACGACGCGGGCCTGCCCATCGCTATCGCCAGCGGCGCCACCCGGGCCGACATCGAACAGATGCTAAGGCTGCTGAATCTCCGCCAACGCTTTGAGATCATCGTCTCGGCCGACGACGTGCAGCACAGTAAGCCAGACCCCACGACCTACATCAAGGCCTTCGAGCGCCTCGCCGCCATGCACCCGCATCTTTCGCTGACGCCCCAAACCACCCTCGCCATCGAAGACACCAACGATGGCCTCCGCTCAGCCCTGGGCGCGGGACTGCAAACCCTCGCGTTGACCACGACCTCCCCAGCCGAAGTCCTCCAACGCGCCGGCCGAGTCATCGAAGACCTCAGCGGCGTCACCCTCGCGACCCTCAACAAGTGGTACGGGTGATCCATTTGGTGATTTGGTGAAGTATGATTTGGCGAAGTTAAAGCCATCCATGACGCATTGCACGCGCGCTCTCTCACGGCTTTAACGACGCAGCAAAACCCATAAAAACCCAACGCATCAATGACTGACACTTCACCCAATCAAACTTCACCCAATCGCCAAATCAGCGCAGCGCCATTGATGCTCTCCATCTCCGGCATGCGCGGGCTCGTCGGCCAGTCGCTGACCCCACCCGTCGCCGCCCGCTTCGGCGCCGCCTTCGGAAGTTGGCTGTGGACACACCGCAGGCCCGGCCTTAATGCCTCGGTGGGACAGGCGGAGCAACTAGAGCAGGTGGGACAGGCTTCCAGCCTGTCATCAAACACCCCGCCCACCGTCGCGCTCGGCCGTGACTCGCGACAGTCCGGCTTCATGATCGAATCCGCCGTCGCTGCGGGCCTCGCTTCCGTCGGCTGCAAGGTCATCCGCGTCGGCATCCTCTCCACGCCCGGCGTCGCGGTCGTCATGGACCACCTCCACGCCGACGGCGGCATGGTCATCACCGCCAGCCACAACCCCTTCCCCTGGAACGGCGTCAAACCCCTGCGACACGACGGCGTCGCGCCGCCAGCAGACGAATCCGCCGACATCATCCGCCGTTTCCACGACAACGACTTTTCATACGTCGATGTCCCGCGCCTTGAACCCTTCGACGATTTCCCCGCAGGCGATAAGCACCACGTCGACCGCGTCCTTGAACTCATCGACATCGACCTCATCCGCTCCGCCAAACTCTCGGCCGTGGTCGACTCGGTCCACGGCGCCGGCGGCGACGAGGCCCGACACCTCCTGCACGCGCTCGGCGTCACGCTCCACCACCTCTACGCCGAGCCCACCGGCCAATTCCCCCACACGCCCGAACCCACGCGCGAAAACCTCACGGAACTCTGCGAACAAACCGCCAAACGCAAGGCAGACGTCGGCTTTGCGCAGGACCCCGACGCCGACCGCCTGGCCATCGTCGATGAACGCGGAACCTACATCGGCGAGGAATACACGCTCGCGCTCTGTGCCTTACACAAGCTCGCCAAGGGACAGGCCGTCGCCGCCAATCTTTCAACCAGCCGCATGGTCGACGACATCGCCGCACGCGTCGGCGCAAGCGTGATCCGCACGCCCGTCGGCGAGGCCCACGTCACCG
>JBGSTE010000039.1:0-4777 GCA_041736655.1 Phycisphaeraceae bacterium
GCTGGCCAGCATCCCGATCCCGCCCACTGCGGCACCGCCAAGGATCATCTCGCGTCGTGAAAGGGTCATCTCGATACTCCTGTCGGGCGCTGCCGCCGGTGATTGGTCTGGTTGCGATCAGTGCTCTTCGCTTGATGCTGCGCCGTCGTCCATCGTCCGATCCGCCGGCCGATCTAACATGCCCCCGGCGGACGGCATCCGCCCCAGCCGCATCTGGTCGATCGCGGCGTCCGCGACCCAGTAGTCCAGCACCGCCGTGATGTAGCCCTCGCCCGCCTGGATCTGCTGCTGTCGCGCGTCGAGTAGTTCAAACAGCCCCGCCTGCATCGCGTTGTATTGAAGCTGGGTCTCGTTGACGATCTTCTGTCGCAGGGGAAGCACGATTTGTTGGTAGTGCTTTGCAGTGTCGGCCGCCAGCTCCATGTCGATCCGCGCCGCACGCGCCAGCGACCGCAGCTCGATCGCCAGTTGGCTGTAACGCTCCTGCTGCTGTCGCAACTCGGCCCGGCTCCTTGCGACCCGGCCCTGGCCCCGGTCAAACAGCGGGAGCGGCACCGACCACGACGGGCCGACCGACCACGCGTCTTCGTAGGTTGCCTCGGCCCCCAGCTCCAGCTCGTCGAACCAGGCCGTCGCGTCGTTAAATCCCAGCCGCTGGCCGGCCGTGAGGATCCGCTGCCGCGCGATAGACAGGTCCAGGCTCTTGCCGATGACCTGCGACTCCAGTTCGTCCAGCAACTCAGGCTTTTCAGGCACATCCGCCAGTCGGCCGGCGATCCGCCACTGCGTGTCCTGCCCGAAGACACCCATCAAGCGGGTCAACTGCTCGCGCTGGTGTGCGTACTGAGCCTCGGCCTGACGCAGCGTCAGCCGGGCCGATTCATAGCGCTCGCGCTGGCGTGCCAGCTCAAGCTCCGTAATGTTGCCCGCTTCCCGCAGCCGACGGGCAAAGTCGTAGCTCAGCTCCGTCGCCAGCACGATCTGCTCGTACATCTCTACGCGCTGGGCCCAAGCCTGGGCGCGGTAGTACGCCAGACGCGTCTGATAGGCCAGGTCGTAGACCTTGACGGTCACCTGAAGCCGGGCCTCTTCGTACTGTGACTGGGCGATCCGTTTTCGCATCGGGATCGTCAGCAGTTCCAGGAAGTTCTGCGCGATACCGAACTCGACCTCGCTGCGCCCGCCGTCGAGCGGGATCAGCACCGACCCGCTGAAGACGGGGTTACTCAGCAGCCCCGCCTGCACAAGGTCGGCCTGGGCCAGGCCCAGTTCCTGATACGTCGCCTGCAAACCGCGGTTATTCAGTAGCGCGATCTGGATGGCCTGCTCGGCGGTAAGTTCCTGGCTCAGCAGCTCATCGATCGCGCGGTGGACCTGCTGGTCTTCATCGGCGCCGGTGTACCAGTGCAACTGTATAGTCGCTACTTGCCTGGAGCTGTTGCGGCGAAGACTCTTTGACCGCGCCGTTTCTTGCAGGCGTGCACCCTGCAATCGCCAGCATGACGACAACCAGCACCGATCCAGCCATCGAATGCGGGTTTTTATGTTGTTGAGTCTTGATCTGAATCATGGCGTTACTCGTTTTTGTGATCGTGGTGATCAGGCTGCGGCTTGGGGTCGGCCTTCGGCTGCGCGGGCGCATCTTTGTCGGCAGGCGCAGATTCGCCCGGGTCGGCCGCCTTTAGATAACGCTGAGGGTCCTTCTTGAAGTCCTCGACGCAGCCGGCACAGCAGAGCATGAGGTATCGCCCCGCGTGCTCAACAACGACGGGCTTGCCCATGCTGCCCAGCTTCTGGCCCGACACCGGGCAGACCTGCGGCGCGCTGCTCGGCGTGGTGTCGGCGGGCGGGTTTACTTCGCCGTGAGCAGAGGATTCGCCGTGGCCCGAGTGGCCAGCGTCACCCGCGGGTTGATGCCCGAAGTGGTCCGACGCCCGGCCGTGTGGATCAATCGGCGTGGTGGGATCGAGCGTGGTGGAGCGGTGGTGCGGAGCCGGGGCCGCTTCAGTTGAAGCGGGGTGGCCCGGCGGAACGGCTGAGACTTCGTAGGTTTGGCACCCGCTGATCAACAGCAGGCCCACGACGCTGAAGGTGGCAACGATTTTCATGGTGGGAAACTTTCCTTCCTGGGTGATGTGGTTGTTCCAGTAAGGGAAAACGTCCGCGCAGATATGGATGGTTCCATGGATCAAAGATTTTCAACATGTTAAGCCACTCGTGTAGGATTCCCTGCGTGTCGGGAAAATCTGCATTTCTTGGAACCGCGCCCCGGTCGACCGCCGTTTACTCAGGTGGATCATGATGCACCCCCCTACCGTCTCGCACCTGGATATCGTGCGCCGCGAGCGGTTTGATGCGGAGATCTGGCCCGAGGCCCCGATGCTGATGCGAACCGCCATCTCGTTGATGCCCGGCCCCGGCAAGACCGCCGAGGCCGAAGACTTGGTGCAGGAGACTCTGCTCAAGGCCTTCAAGGCCATCGCCCAGTTGGAGCCCGGCAGCCACCCGAGGGCCTGGCTGCTGACAATGCTTCGACGGACCTGGATCGACCGCTGGCGACAACGCGAGCGCCGTCCTGATGGGCAAGCCATGAACCTGGATAACGTTGCCGAACCCGCCACCGGGACGTTGCCAGCTGGCGAGCACGATGACGACTGGACCGATCCCGAATCGTTGCTGTCCCGCTTCGGGGACCAGGAGATCATCAATTCGCTGCGCCAGTTGCCCGAGGCTTACCGCTGGGCGCTGCTGCTGGTTGATGTGCAGGGCCTGTCGGCCGAAGAGGCGTCCAAGGCCCTCGATTTAGCGCCGGGCACGATCAAGAGCCGTCTACACCGTGGACGGGCCATGCTGCGTGACCAGTTGCATGGCTACGCCTCCGAACACGGCTGGCTGAATAAACGAGACGGCGCATCGAACCGAGAGGGGAACACTCATGACTGAACACCAGGAACAACTCGACCAGGCCATGCGGGACCGGCTGGCGAAGCTGGCATCGATGCCCGTGGACATGTCGCGTCTGGCAAGATTGATGTCCGACGCGCTGCCACCCAAGCCCGCATCGAAACCGCTCGTCCCCTCAACGCGCTCTAGCGGCTGGTTCCGCATCGCCGCGATGTTCGTGCTGATGGCCGGCATCGCCGGTGCGTCATATCTCGCCATCTTTGGCGTCGCGCCGCAGTCCGCCCTGGCTAACGCGATGACGGTCCAAGAACTGCACGCCTACCTGCTTGAGTACCCCGACTCGACATATCGCACCCAAACCATCGCGCAGGCCCAGGTAACGATCGACGCCCAACTCGCCGGCGACATGCCGCTGCCCATCGTCGATGGCACAAACGTCGAGTCATGCTGCCTGGTGCAGGGGGACTTCCCCTTACGTGCCGCGCTGATTGTTGAGCGTCCCGCGGGCCGTATCACCATCATCATCGCCCAAGGCAAGGACTTTGCCCAGCCCTTCGAGCCGATCCAGCACCCCTCTCAGGCGCAACTCTATAGCCACCGCCACACCGGCACCCCCATGGTGATGCGGAATGTCGGGGATCTTTGGATGTGTGTTATGGGGGAGACAGACATTGAGGTACTGGCTGAGATTGCAGCAAGTCTATCGTTCTAATCGTGTAAAATTCATCGTAATTTAGATAGCATTTGCGTGATACGCGCCCGAGATAGGCCTAGACGTCCAGCCGGTTCGGCCCTGTTCTTCACTTCACCGGCTTCGAGCATCGCTGGGAGTTGGCGGGCACGGGCCTCCGGATCTCAACGATGAATACAACACCCTTTGTCGTGAGATAGTGGCGGAAGCTTGTGAAGAAGAGTTGCCGCTTCTCACCGGCGAGCCGGAGGGATGGGCGGCGGGGACCTGCAACGTCGCTCATCGCTTCGGCGGCATTGAGGAGCAACTTCATGATCACCTGCTGAAGCTGCACACGATCGCCGATAACGGGCTATATTTCGTCAGCGAGTTCTGTGCGCAGGATGATCCTTCCTCTTCGCAGTTCACTTAGCGATACTCGCAGTTTGACGATGTCAAGCCCCTGACAGACTCAGCGAAGATTTAAAGCTGCTTCGTCTTCCACCAGGCAATCTAGCAACACGACTACGTTTTCACGCGCTACGCGCACTGACCCAATACAAACACACTTTCCCTCCAAACTCCAAACAAAAGGAATGCACGCCATGACTCGCCGGGGAATCGTTGTGTAGCACATAGAGGTCATGCCGACTTGCAGGGAACACGGCGTCACGCTCGGTCATATCGCACTCTCCGGTAGCTGATGAGAAATGCAAGGTCAGAGCCTTAACACAAGCTGGTCGTACTCAAGATGGCTCATCGTGTGCTCCTGAGTCTCGCAGTTAGTTCAGCCATCCCGATTGTTTGGTTGCAATCTTGGTTGGAGCATTTAGTTTTCGCAGGATCACTTATCCCTACCCACATCTAACGAGCGTGGGAAATGGACAGCCCCGGCTTCAGACTGCTGCGACAGGCACCGGCGTGTCGAGCAGCTGCTGTTCCCACAGATATGCGATGCCGCTCCCGGCAAGGTGTTGGATGATGACTTCGTTCATCGCCGCGGCGGTTTCGGATCGCGCCCAATCACGCTGCCATTCCGACGCGAGGGCCACCCATGTCATCATGTTGATACCAGCGGCAATCATCCGCTGGATGGCCACCTGATGCCCCTCGACCGATATGCCACCGGATGCGTCGGTGATAACTGTCACATCCCATCCTTCTCCCGCAGCCTGGATCGCCGGCATCGCGACGCAGATCTCG
>JBGSTE010000420.1:0-5961 GCA_041736655.1 Phycisphaeraceae bacterium
CGTGCCCGGCGTCGTGCTCGGGCTCGCGTACACCTCCGTCGGCGGCGAGGTGCTCTTCATCGAAGCGACACGCTATCCCGGCAAGGGCAACGTCAAGCTCACCGGGCAGATCGGCGAGGTGATGAAGGAGTCCGCCCAGGCGGCGCTGTCGCTTTTTAAGAGCAGGGCCCAGGCGATGGGTATTGAACCGTCGGTGATGAGTGAAAACGACCTGCACATCCACGTCCCCGCCGGCGCGGTGCCCAAGGATGGCCCGTCGGCCGGCGTGGCGATGTACACCGCCATCACGTCGCTGATCCTCGGCAAGCCCGTTCGCAAAGGCCTGGCGATGACCGGCGAGATCACGCTGCGCGGCAAGGTGCTGCCAATCGGCGGGGTCAAGGAGAAAACGCTCGCTGCGGATCGACTGGGCATCGACACGGTGCTGTTGCCCGAGCAGAACCGACGCGACCTTGACGAGATCGACCCGACGGTTCGCAAGCGGCTGTCGATTGTGTTTGTCGACGATGTCGATGACTTACTCAAGCACGCGATCCCGGGCCTGAAGGTCAAGGCCAGGCGGTAGGGATACTTGCACGATGACCCATGCGTGACACAGATAGGGTGTCCCGGCCGCTTGCCGGCCGGCTCGAAGCAATTGTGCAGTTTGCCCGGCCGGCAAGCGACCGGGGCACCCAGCGTTCAGTAGTTGATCAACAAGAAAAACCCATCCGCGAAGCGTTGCGGTGGTTGCGTCAACTCTTGATATTGGATCCGGCTATGCCGAAAGACAGACAAGAATGTCTGTCCCCCTTCTTGTTAAGCGCACTTAGTTGTCCACGCTGACGGAGAAGCGTGCGTCGGTGGCGACGACTTCGATCTTGTAATCGCCGGCGGGCAGTGTGATGCTTCGGCTGCTGCGGTCGTTGCCGTCGGTCTGGAGGACGACATTGACCACGCGCCACTGGCCGTTGAGCTGGCGGTAGATGCGGACCTGTACGTTGCAGTTGTCGCCGGTCTTGGTGACGCTGTAATTGATTTCCAGTTGAGCCTCTTCGCCGAGCTTGAAGGCCGAGGAATCGCGGACTTCCTGCATGTCGGCCGAACCCTCGACCGAGGCCAACCGGGCCGCGAGCGCGGGCTGGGCCCAGGCTGTCGTAAAGGTCAGCGTCATCAAGCAGATCAGGATGCGGAGCGCGTGTTTCATGGGGCTCTTGCAGCCGAGGGCGTCGGCAGGGCGGGGCGGAGAGTATATCAGCCCGCGTCGGTTCAAGCTTTTGGCCCCGTGGCGTATGATGACGCCATGAAGCTCTACACCAAACGCGGCGACGATGGGCTCACCGACCTGATCGGCGGCATCCGCGTCCCGAAACACCATGTCCGGGTCGCCGCGTACGGCAGCGTCGATGAACTCAACGCCGCCATCGGCCTTGCTCTGGCCAACTGTCAAATAGACGCCATCCGAAGCCCCCTTATTACCATCCAGGCCCGGCTGTTTGACCTGGGGGCACAATTGGCGACCCCCAACTCCGCTCAACGCCCGAGAACCTCTGTCAAACCCGACCACATCAGCGAGCTCGAACGCCAAATCGACGCCGCCTGCGATCCGCTCCCGCCCCTGCGGACCTTTATCCTCCCCGGCGGGACCGAGCTGGCCGCCCGCCTGCACCTGGCGCGGACGGTCTGTCGGCGGGCTGAGCGTGATGTGTTTGCTCTGGCCGAGCTCGAAACGATCGACCCCGCGCCCGGCATCTTTCTCAATCGACTGGCCGACCTGCTCTTCGCCCAGGCCCGGCTGGCGAACCACCTGGCCGGCGTCGCGGATGTGCCGTGGGTGGCCGGGGACTAGGCTCTGTCTAAAACATCTGGGGGACAGACATTCCTGTCTGTCAACAGGCCGCAGGCCTGATCCGAATGCTGATTCGGCTTCGCCGAATGACAGGCAAGAATGCCTGTCCCCCTAAGGGTATGGTTATCCGACGGGGAGTAAGATTTATCCTGCTAAGCCGCAAGCGGCTTGGTCTGTACGATCGCAAGCGCGCTGGCGTCCCGTTGATACCCCTGAATCACACACTTTGGAAGCCACGATGAAACGTACGCTCCTCTACTGCCTGCCCGCCGTCTTGGCCGTCCTGGTGCTGCTGTCGCACGCCCGTGCCGATGACAAAGACAACAACGAACCCATCACGCCCGACAAGCCCATCGATCTCTTCAACGGCAAGGACCTCGACGGCTGGGTCTACGACCTAAGCGGTGAAAACACCAAACCCGCCGATGTCTACACCGTCGCCGACGGCGTCATCAAGAACACCGGCAAGCCCTCGAGCGTGCTGCGGACGGCGAAGAATTACAAGGACTACGAGGTCCAGGTGCAGTGGCGCTGGCCGGGCAAGGGCGGCAACTCGGGCCTGCTGGTGCACTGCTCGAGCCCACGCGAACGCAACATCTGGCCCAAGTCGCTGGAGGTGCAGCTTCAGTCCGGCGAGGCCGGCGACTTCTGGATCATCGGAGAAACGATCAAAGTCAAGGACCCCGAAACACGCACCCGCGACCGACGCACGATCAACTACACCGACGGCTCGGAGAACGAGCTGGGCAAGTGGAACACGCTGATCGTCCAGTGCCGCGGCAACACCGTCAAAGTCTACGTCAACGGCACCCTGGTCAACGAAGCGTGGGACTGCTCAGCCAGCAGCGGCGCGATCTGCCTCCAAGCCGAGGGCACGCCGGTCGAGTACCGCAAGGTGCAGATCCGTCCGCTGCCCAAGGCAGAATAATGCCAAAGATGATGCCGTTCGGCCGTGACCCGGGGCTACACTGCAGACATGCACACGACACGACTTTCCATCGGCGTCGGGCTGTTGCTCGGCATAAGTCTCTTCGTAATGGCCGGCTGTAAGGCGGTGATCGACACCGCCACCGGCACGTCCGACGCGAACGTCGGCCAGAGCCTCAACGAATCCGCCGGTGCGCTGACGCGCATGGAGCTGGCCCAAAAGCTGCGTCGGCTGGCGGTGTCCTATCTCGGCGAGGTGCCCGAGGCCTGCGAACTCATTGCCGCCGCCAATCCCTCGCTCGAACAGCGAGTGCTGGCCCTGAGCATCCGCGTCAACAGCACCGACGCGGTCATCTCCATGGCCGCCGACCCCGACCCGCAGGTGTCGCTCTTGAACATGGTCACCGTACTCACGCTCCAGCGGATGCTCGCGGAGGAGCGTGCGGAAGAGTTCTTCGGCGACCTCGGCACGCACTACGTCAGTGCCGCACGCCGCATGGAAGATGAGGCATGGAAACTGGCCGCTCAGGTCATGGACGAGCCGGAGCGGCAGCAGCTCATGGAACTGATCTCCCAGTACCGCAGGGACCGCCCCGACGAGATCTCTGTCTGGTGGGTGCGCTTCTCCGAATTCAGTGCGTACAAGGAGCAGTTCTCCATCGCCGGACTCGGGCAAAGCGTGGTGGACCTGTTTGTGCCGGTGGGCGGCGCGGTATCCGGAATCGAAAGCACCACCGATGTGGCTGAGCGAGCGACCTGGCTCGCGGCCCGGCAGGCCTTGATCGTGCAGTGGCGCGTGGAGTTGATCTACGTGCAAACGCTCTCGGCTCCGGAGACAGGTAGGTTATTAAGCGATATCGAGCGAGTCTCCGCGACCATCGATGCCCTGCCCGAACGGATCGCGGCCGAACGTAAGGCCATCCTCGCGGCGGTCGATGACCAGGAAGCGGCGCTGGGCCGACTGATCACGCAGACCCGCGAGGCGATCGGCGACGCGAATTCAACCGTCAAGGAAGTCAGCGGCATCGCCAAACAGGTCGATGAGACGATGCTCACCGCCGAGCGCACCGTCGGCCAGGTGCAGGCCACACTCGACAAGGCCGACCAATCCATCGAAAGCGCCAAGGCGATCCTCCCCGAGACCGAGTCGGCCCTTGCACAGCTCGACGAGACCGGCAAGACGCTGACCCAGACGATCCAGGTGCTCGACACCTTTGTCAGGCAGTTCGACGAGGAAGAACCGGACCCGGACCGTCGGCCGTTTGATATCACCGATTACACCCAGGCAGTGCAGGAAGCGGGCAAAACCGTTGAGCAGCTCAATACCTTGGTCGGCAGCCTCGATCAGTCCGCCCAGCCCCAGCGCCTGGACGCGACACTCGACGCGTTCGTTGGCCGGGCCAGCGAGCTGATCTGGCAGGCGTGCCTGGCCATCGTCGTTGCCGGCCTGATCCTGATTACCGCAGCGAAATTGATCCCCCGGCGTGGTTCTGTGAAAACTGCGACGCGCTAGGACCTCTTCAACGCCAATCGCGCTCAGCAGTCGACGCCACAGGCAGCATCAAATTCCGGGCCAGCCCGATTGATCCTGATAACAGGGCGGCCGCGTTGAAGACATGCCAGAGAAAATGCGTGCCGGTGGGTACCCATTGGCACAACGGCTCATCGAGCCCAGCCATGACCATCGAGAAGGTGAACACGATCGCCGATGCCCACAACCAGCGCTCGCCCGGCCGATGACCGCCACTGGCATGCAGCGCGAGCAGGTAGGCCGCGACCGCCGTCGGCAGGTAGCTCAAGAGGAACCACCCGGTCATCACCAGCAGCACAATCGCAAGCCCCAGATGAAGGATCATCGCCGGCAGGATCACGATGAGAGGCCAAAGTAAAACCCGCCGCGCGCTGATCCAAAGGTAGGCGTACACCCAGAGCACAATGAACGCGACATCAAGCATCGCCGCCCAGCGGACCGCGTAAGTGTGGAAGCAGAAGCTGCCGATCCCGATGCCGATCAACAGCAGGTTCAGCAGCCACAGTTCTCGTAACCGGGCCCGTGATAAGGTTGCTTGCGGAAGATCGTCATCCGCCTTCGTCGGCAGCGCCCGCCTGAGCCAGACCGCAAAGATCACCGCGGCCAGCCAGAACGCGGCATTGGACCATGCGTTGAGCGGCTCAGCCCAGAACGAGGGGTCGTTTCGTTCGCAATAGCTGTCGATCTGTTGCCACCAGTTGACCTGTGCCAGCATGGCTGGATTAGAACACAAACACTGCGGCCTGCAAAGAGCGGTGTCGATGAGGCGCGCTCCGGTTGCGTACGCAGTCTGGCGGTTTGGAAATAAAAGAGCAGGCGTTATAATCGATGCTGAAGTCGTGTCCGTTGCCGCGTCCGCAAAACTGGCTCAGATGGTCAAGCCCGCAGACCCGCGCCGAACTCGAAACCCCGCGGCAGAGCGTTGTGAGAGGCAGGCCGTATGGCTATTCAACAGGGTCCGAGCGAGTTGCCGACCGATTGTATATCGATCTACTTAACCCTAGACGACCGAAGAACGACCCAAAACAGGGACTGTCCCCTTATCCGTGCCTATCCGTGCCTTAAGAGAGAATTGGCTCATGGCGCATTCGATTGCCGTATATCATGGACAGGCTATAACCTCCAGAGATTATGTTTTTGAAATTTTCATCCTATGCGCCAGGCGGGAGATGGGTCTGATGGCATCTGCGGATGAAGGCGTTCAGAAAATGATCGATGATTGGATGGAGCAGCGTGAATGGGCGATTGGTGCCGGTGTATGTAATCTTAAACTTGATTATTATTGCGATAATTTTCCAAGCTGTAAGTTCTTCATTATATCGTGTATTGAGAAAGTTAAAGCGGATATCAATTCCTTTGGCGATGAAGTCGATCCCGCGACATGGGCTTCATATCTGGGTGATGAAAACAACGCTAAAGAGTATGTACGCCCACAAAAAACCTTTATTATTGTTCTTTTTTTGGATCAACTGCGGGATTTACTGGAAGAGCGAAAGGTCCCTCAAATTTAACCTGGTTCCGACTGAAGTGGGGAGACGGAAAAGAAACTATGAAAGCCGGGTCTCCCGGCGGGCGTCTGACGGGATCACAATGTGTCCCAGGCAACGCTCGTTGCGAAGATCACCTCTTACCCAAGGAGACCCGACATGCACGATTCTACTCTCACCCCCGGAAG
>JBGSTE010000424.1:0-5101 GCA_041736655.1 Phycisphaeraceae bacterium
AGCAAGAACGACTCGGTGATCGAGAAGATCAAGGCCCAACGTAAGAGCGAGAAGCTCACCGAGATCGCTTCGGTGGTGGACGAGTCGAGTAACCGCGGCGGGATGCGGCTGGTCATCGAGCTAAAGCGTGGCGCGGACCCGGACGTGATCGAGAACCAGTTGTATCAGTTGACGCCGCTACAGTCGACTTTCTCGATGATCAATATTGCGCTGGTTCGGGGTCAGCCGAGGACTCTTTCGCTTAAGGAACTGATCGATCTCTATATCGAGCACCGGGTGGATGTGATCCGCCGGCGGACGGCGTATCGGCTGCACCAGGCGCAGCAGGAGGCGCACCGGATCGAGGGCTTGATCTACGCGGTGTGTGATATTGACGAGGTGATCAAGCTGATCCGGTCCAGCCGAACGCGGGACGAGGCGATCGAACGATTGATGAAGCGGGGTTTCCGGATCCCGGCGAGCCATCCGCAGGCGGTGCATATCCCGGCGCGGTTCATGGCGCAGTCGGCCGAGCGTGATATCCACCTGTCACGGACGCAGGCGGAGGCGATCGGGCGCTTGCAGCTGATCCAGTTGGTGGGGCTGGAGATCGAGACGCTGGTGGCGAATTACAGCAAGCTTTTGTCGCAGATCGAGGAATATGAAGCGATTCTGGCGAGCCCGGAGCGGGTGCTTTCGATGATCAAGGCGGACCTGGCGGAGCTTAAGGCCAAGTACGCGGACGACAGGCGGACGGTGATCCAGGCGGGCGAGGTGGGCGAACTGAACATCGCGGACCTGACGCCGGTGGAGCAGGTGGTGGTGACGATCAGCCACGCGGGGTACGTGAAGCGCCTGCCCGTTGAGCAGTACAAGGTGCAGGGTCGCGGGGGCACGGGGATCATCGGGGCTAAGAGTAATGATGACGATTTCATTGAGCACCTGTTCGTGGCGTCGACGCATGATGACTTGTTGTGCTTCACGGATACGGGCCGGGTGTTCATGATCAAGGTGTTTGAGATCCCCGAGGCGGCGCGGACGACTAAGGGGCGGGCGATTATTAACTTGATCAACCTCAAGGAAGGCGAGCGGATCTGCACGTTCATGCCGATCGCGGACTTTGAGAAGAGCGAGGATTACCTGCTGTTTTCCACGCGTAACGGGCTGGTCAAGCGGACGGCGTTGAAGGACTATCGCAACGTGAATAACGCGGGGATCATCGCGCTGGGCCTGCGCGAGGGCGATGCGCTGGTGGGTGTCGCGACGACGTCGGGTAAGGACCACATCCTGCTGGGCACGGCCAAGGGGATGGCGATCCGCTTTGAGGAGAACGACGCGCGGGTGATGGGTCGCAACGCGTCGGGCGTGAAGGGGATCGAACTGGCGGAGGACGACCGCGTGGTGGGGATGGTGCGCGTGCCCGAGGGCGGGGAGACGGACTTGCTGACGGTCACGGCTGAGGGCTACGGCAAGCGGACGCGGACGGAGGAGTACCTGGTGCGTAGTGAGGACGGGAGCGAGCGACCGCAGGGCCGAGGGGGCAAGGGCCGGCGGGATATGAAGACGACCAAGGGCGAGGTGGTGACGGTGAAGCTGGTGCAGACGGGCGACGACCTGATGCTGATCACGCAGAACGGGATGATCGTGCGGATCGCGGCGGACTCGGTGCGTCAGACCGGCCGAAGCACGCAGGGGGTGCGGGTGGTGAACCTCAAGGCGGGCGACCGGTTGGTTGCGGTGGCGCCGGTCGCGGAGGATGATGAGAGCGCTACGGGCGGAACCGACGGGGCCGTTGAGCAGTAAGAAGACCTGACGCCGGCGAGGATCGTCGGGAAGCGCACCTGAACCAGGGAGCACACGATGCCGCCAACCGAACGCTGGTCTGAAGAAATCTGGATTGTTCGCCTGCAGAATGAGCCGGCGTTTTCGGATGAGCTGCACCCGCTGTTGCAGCGGATCGGGCGAGATGATTCGCCGCCGGCGCTGGTGATTGAACTATCGGAGGTCACAAGGATCAACAGCTCGAACCTGTCGCAGTTGCTTCGACTGCGCAAGGCGACGACGGACCACAACATCGAGCTTCGCCTGACGAGCCCGACGAACGCGGTGTGGTCGGTGTTCCTGATGACGGGGCTGGACAAGGTCTTTGCGTTCACGCAGGACACGGCGACGGCGCTGGCGGAGTTGCAGCTTAAAGGCTGATCACGTCAGGCGAGCTTACATCAAAAAACAGGGAGGGAGAGGCTGGTGCCCTGCCGCGAATCGTAAGGATTCGAGCGGCTCGGCGGGAGCCTCGCCCTCCCGTATTGATTGCGTGTGATGGCTGGTTATATAGTTGTTGAGACATTCAATTAACTGTCTACACGCCCCCTCTGCGCACCACAAAGCGGGCAAGCTGCGAGATTTTCTCCGGCATATCGCCTCCCAACTCAGTTGCGATCCGCCCGCTGGGTGTACGGACGGTTCGAAAATGATCAAGACTCGTTGGCGTCGCTCTTCAACTGGTGCGGCTGGTTAGATGCCGACTTCCAATGAAGATAAACGGCGAGGCCACCCATCGGCAATAGCAGACAGTTGAATAGGAATGCCCAGAGGACCAAACCCAATACTTCAAGGCCGTCGTACTCAGGCCAGATTCCGGATGCGAGAGCAATGAACCCGATCGCCCAGAAGTCTGGGATAGCGAGAAGCTGTGACCCAACGAGGCCAACCAAGCCAACTCTGCGCGCAAACTTCCACGTTGTCAGCGCCAGTAGAAAGAGGATGAGACACTGGAAGATGTTGCCCGTGTACTCCACTTAGCCCCTCATAAAGGTCTCAGTTTTCGGCCGGGGCGTCGTCAGTCGCGGTGTCGGGTTGTCCGCCGGTCGATGTGCCGGTCTGGGAGCCGGTCTTGGCGGAGCTGACGAGTTGACGGATGAGCTGGGCCTGGCTGACGGCGGCCTGGCCTGCGGGGGTGCTGGCGTCGGCGCTGTTTTCGAGGTCCGCTACAGCATCGCCGGCCTGTTCGATCAATGCGTCGGCATCGGTCGCGGCCTTCGCAACGAGCGTCTTCATCTGGGCCGACCTCGCGGTCAACGCGCCGTGCAGGCCCTTGCCCAGCACGTCTTCACCGCTGGCGGCCAGCGAGTCCAGCAGTGCACCGTACGAGCGGGCGGCCAGCGACTGCTGCTGCAGCGAGCGGGCACGCAGCATGTAGACACTGAGCATTTCGTCCGAGCGGTTTCGGCCGGCGGCGGTCAGGGCCTGGCTCGCCTCTTCGAGTTTGGTCTGAGCGTCGGCCATGCGCTTAAAGCCGAGCACCTGGATCTGCGTGTCCAGCCGGGCAAAGGTCTGGATCAGCGTGTCGACGGTGGCCTTGCGGTCGCTTTCCAGTTCGGCGAGTTTGTCGGCGATCAGGCGTTTTTCCGCTTCGATCTGGTCGATCTTCGCTTCCAGTTGCTCGACCACCGCGGCGCTGCGCTCCTGCTTGACCTGCGCCAGCCGGGCCAGGCTTTCAGCGATGGCGGCTTCGAGTTCTAGCGTCTGGGCCTTGGACTGGGCCATCTGGGCCTCGTACGAGGCGGTGGTCGCCTGGTCGAGTTTTTCGAACTTCGTCGAGCCGGCAGCGCCGAGCGACTCGTTGGTCAGCTTCAGTTCCAGAGCCTCGTACTCGGCCACCTCGCTGCCAAGCTCGTCGATCCTGGCGGTGAGCTTGGCCAGGTCGGCGCGGGCGGCTTGCTGGGCTTCACCGGCGGTTTTGGCTTCCTGCGTCAACTGGTTGATGCCCTGCACCGAGGTGTCGGCGTCGACCTTGCCGGTGCGGTAGGTTTCGATCTCTGCCGCACGGTCGCCGGAGAGTTCATCGTTAATCTGCACGATCTCTTCGAGCATGGCCACGCGCGGGCGCATGTCGCTGATCTGGTTGGAGGTGTGCTGATAGCCGGCCTGCGCGATGTTGATGAGGTAGGCGCTTTCGTCGGCGAGGATCGCGGCGATGATGCCGTTGGCCGTCTTCTTCTGGCTCTCGTTGCCCTTGCCGGCGGCGATTTCCCGGGCCAGGGGCAGCAGCGCCAGCGACTGGTCGATGTAGGCGGCATCGAAGGAAAGCGCCCCGGGCACGGCGACGCCGTCGATGGTCGTACCCAGAGAGTAGAGCTGCGTGTTGCCGTCCATCGCCGCAGAGGAGGCGCGGAGCTGGTTACTCATCTTGTCGATGAGGACATCCAATTGCTCGGCGGTCTGGACGGCTTCGGACTTCTCACCGCAGCCGGTGATCGAGCCGAGGGACAAGAGGCAGGCGGCGGTGGTTGCAATCAGGGGTTTACGCACGGTTTTGGGTTCCCAAGGTGCCGGTTGAAGGTGGTTGCTGCGGGTTCTTTCGGGATCTTGCGGGTCAGTTGCCGGGCTGTTCGCGTTCCTGGCCGGGGACGCGGAACTTGATGTCGTAGTCCTGGCCCTGATTGGCGCGGACGAGTGTCTTGATCCATTCGACCATCTCCTGGAAGCGTTTATCTTCCGTGTCCTTGAACTGAGGACGCCAGTTGGGCACATCCGGGGCCGCGAACTTGGCGGCCGCGCGGGGCAGGCCCCACTGCAGGATCAGCGACTCGGCGGGGTTGTTGCGATCGATCATCGGCTTGCCGTCGATGCTCACCTGCGTAAGGATGTAGAAGTTGGTCATCGCGATGCGGTCGCTCTCGCGGCCGTTGGGCATGAGGTAGAGCCCCTTGACATCGCCGTCGCCGAAGTGGTCGCGGAAGTAGGCGAGGATGTACGAGTTGTGCAGCTTCTGCCAGGTACGGAGGGATTCGACCTGGCTCTTGATGCTGACTTTTTTGTAGTAGCTGCGGGCCTGGAGCTTGAACATCACATCAAGCTGTTTGTAGCCGTCTTCGCGCAGCCAGTCTTCCTGCTCTTTCTTGCCGCGCGGGATGAGGTCGTTTTCCTTGTATTCATCAAGGAAATCACGCAGCACATCGCGGGAGATCGACACGCGTGGCGGCGGGTCGGACTGGAGGTTGACCTCGTAGACTTTGATCAGCTCGACGTCTTCATCGGTGAGCATCGCGGGTTCGCGATCCTGCCGGGCCTGCGGGGCGGGCGCTATGCCGGGCCCGGGCAGGGCCAGCGCAAGACTGGT
>JBGSTE010000431.1:0-8943 GCA_041736655.1 Phycisphaeraceae bacterium
CGCTGAGCCAGCCTGTCGCCTCGATCCGCTGGCCCAGCGTCGGGCGGTGGTCGTGCTCCTTGATGCGGATGAGGATCGCCCCCGTCGCCGGCTCAAACCCCTGGCCCGCGTCGATCGCATCAACAACCAGCTCAAACAACGTGCCCGGGCTTTCGTAGTTGTACTGCCCGAAAGCCCCCTGCTCAGGCGACACCTCTCGCGGGATCGTCGCGATTGTCCCACGCACCCGCGCGATCGCCGGCTCATCATGAATCAACCGTGCGATGTGGTTCTCCGTAACGAAATCCCGCTGCACGATCAGCCACAACCCGCCGACCATCGCCAGCGCAAACAGCGCCGACCACCTCGCCGGCCGATCCGCGCCACGCCACAACAGCCAGCCGCTGAGCACTAACGCCAGCCCCGCCAGACCCAGAAACATCCCGCGGCTGGACACCAGCGAACCGAGCACGATCCCCGCCACCCACGCCAGCGCGATCCCCGCCAGCCACGGGCATGACTGCCGCTGCGACTCATCGTCCCCCAGGCTGTCAAGCCGGCCGATCATCGCCGAAAGTTTACCGCTGCCTCCACGCGTTGAATATCACCTGCGATATGATTTAATGGCTCATGCCCACGACCGATCCCATCGCCGGCCTTGAAGGGCTTTACCTCGCCGCCAAGCATCTGGTCGACGGGCTTTACACCGGCCAACATGCTTCACCCCTGCGCGGGGCAGGCATCGAGTTCCACGACTACCGACCCTACTCGCCGGGCGATGACCTGCGGACGATCGACTGGAAACTCTTTGGCCGAACCGATCGCTACTACCTCAAACGCTACCGCCGAGAGACGGACCTGAACCTGCACGTGGCGGTCGACGGCTCGGCGTCAATGGGGTTTGCGGCGCTAAGCGGTAAGCCGCTTTCACAACAAAAACAGTTGACAAAGTTTGCCATCGCCCAGCGTCTTGCTGCGGCATTGATCACCCTTGCGATTCGCCAGGGCGACCGTGCGGGGCTGGGCGTCTTCGATCGCCGGCTTCGCTGCCTGCATCCGCCGACCGGTTCGCTGCGTCAACTCCAGGTGATGATCGCTGAGCTGGAACGCATCGAGCCGGCAATCGGGTCATCCGACCTCGCCGCATCGCTGGACCAGCTCACGCACACCCTGCGCGGCCGACGCGCCGCGATCGCGGTGGTCAGCGACCTGCTCGATGAACCTAGGCCGATGCTGGACGTCTTTGATCGCCTGCGCTTTGCCGGCCACGAGGTGTTCGTCTTTCAGGTGCTCAGCCCCGACGAGCTGTCACTGCCCGAGCAGACACGCGGGCTGCGGATGATCGACCCCGAGAAAGGCCCGGCCGTCAACACCCAGCCAAACATGATCGCCCGGCGATACCGACTCCTGATGCAGAGCCACATCGACACGCTGCGCCAGTCGCTGACCGCGCGTGGCATCGATCACGTGATGGTCAACACGTCCGAGCCTTTGATCGCTGTGCTGCGTCGCTACCTCATCCAGCGCGCCGCACGGGCGCGGTGATTGAGAAAGACCAGCAGATGATTCACTCCGCAGCGGCGGCGGCGTCAGGTGCAGGCGCATCGGCCGGCGGCGTCAAAGGCTGCTCGGAGCCAGGGTAGGTCTTCTTGGCTTCGAGGATGATGTTGAGCATGAGGTCGCGCGCGGTTTCGGGGGCGTAGCCGTTGATGCCGTACTGCTTGACGCCGAGCATGCCCAGCGAGATGTCTTCGTAGGAGAGCAGGACGGGGTATCGCTCGTTCTTGTTGTAGCCGAGCATGAGCAGCTTGGCCTCGGGGTTGGAGCGTTCGAGGACGAGCCTTCGGAAGAGCAGGTTTCGGCAGTTCTTGCTGCCTTCGGGGAGGTTTCGGCCGGTGATGATGTCCGATCGCATGCTGACCTGTACGTCATCGCCGGGGAACATCGGGCCGATCTGGTCGCGGACGGATTTGACGAAGGTGCCCATGCCGCCGAGGTTTTCGACCAGGACCGTGCCGCCGGCGTTGATATAGGCCTGAATGGCGTCACGTTCGGCGGGCTTGATCTCGACCGGGTTGACGCCGACCAGGTGCAGCAATGACGGGTTGGCCGTGGCGAGGCTTGTCAGAGGCAGCTTCTCAACGATCAACTTCATGCCCGTCTGGTTGTGCATGTAGTTGTACATGTTGGCGTAAACGTCTTCTTCCGAGACTTTGCCGGCGGGGTCTTCCCATTGCGGGATGAAGACCTTGATCGTGCCGGTGCTGGGCTTGGCTTCACGGGCAATGAGCGGGCTGGACAGGCGCGGGGTCAGTTCGCCGCGGTCGGTGACGACGCCGTAGATGTTGACGATGTTCTGCCACTCTTCGGATTTTTCCGGGTCGGGTTTTTTGTCGGCCTGGAACTTCATGCCCCAGTCTTTCTTGGGCATGATCATCAATACACGGGCGCCATTGCTGAGGATGCGGAAGTCCGGCGCCTTGCTGCCGCGCGGGTCTCCGACCAGGAGGTTGGCCATCGGGTGGGTTTTCTCGACTTCCGTGAACTTCAGGTCGGGGTACATGCGGATGGCCAGGTCTTCCATGCTGTTGCGGAAGCTGGAGCTGCCCTGCTCGGGGTTGCCGATGACGGTGCCGCCGAGGTCGATGTATTTCTTGATCTTAGCGACCTGATCGTCGGTCCATGCGATGTCGCCATCGGAGCTGATCCACATGAGTGGTGCGGAGATCCAGTCTTCGGGATCGGACTCGGTGCTGACGACCTGCCAATTGACTTCGTGTTCGCGATACTCGGAGATGAAGTTGTTGAGGAAGTAGATATCGTTGGGGCGGTTGTTCCAGGCTGCGCCGGGGATTTCAAGCTTGTTGATCCAGACGGGCACACGGCCGCGGGCGAGGAACATGAGGCAGAAGGCTGCCTCGTGGATCTGGTTTCCGAAGTTGCCATTCTTGCTGATGATCTGCCGGGCCATGGTCTGGAACCAGTCCTTGCCGCCGAAGGTTTTTCGGCCGCAAGCCAGCGCGACGCGTTCGTAGCCATACATGAGATAGCCGCCCGAGCCATGCCCGCCGTCGGCCTGTCCGAACTGCTTATCGAGGTAGGCCAGTCCTTTGTTGATCGACTCCTGCGTTTTGGCGTCGGCCTTGTTCTGATCTCGGAAGAGTTCCTGCTGGGCGATGAACATGCTTGCCAGCCCGGCACAGGTCATGGTCTGGCTGGTGGCGCGGTTGCCGCCGTAGGCCCAGCCGCCGTCGACATCGGACTGCAACGACAGGAAGCTGTCTCTGACATCAGCCCAGAAGCCTTGAGGTACGTTCGCGTCGCGCTTGGCGGCTTGCCACATGGCGAGGATGCCGTATTGCGTAACGGAGTTATCGATACGGTTGTTGTTTTCCTTGAAGCCCGGCGCACCGTAGACGAGATAGTCAAATCGCGACTGACCGTAGGCAGAACGGAGCATCGTCTGCGAGTCCTTGGCAAGCGCACTGCCGAAGGTGTCTTGCGGGAGATAGGACCAGAGGTGGATGCGCATGGCCAGGGCATAGACGCCGGTGATCTCGACTTCGGTCAGCAGCTTGAGCGCCTTGGCGATCTTCGGGTGCTGGGGCGATTCGCCAGCGACGATCAGCGCCAGGGCCGCCATCGAAGTCGGGCCGTAGCTGTCGCGGTTGACCTCGTTAGGCCCGTTGTGGTGCGCGCCGTACCACGCACCGGTCTGGGCGTCTTGTGCGTTGTAGAGGAACTTCTTGATCTTCTCGATCGCCTGGCTGACTTCTTCATCAGTCAACTGGCCCTCGGCAGCGGTCGCTGGCCAAGCGGCGCAGCAGCCGAGAACGAAAAGTAAAACAGGCAGCAACCAGCAACGACGGGAATTCATGTTCATGCCCAAAGTATATCCAAGGTGCATCGTTTGCATCAAGAGTCGAGGAACAAGAATGTGCTGATAAACCCGGTGAAGACAGACTTTTCCGTCATCGGCCCATCATTGATTTGGGTTACGACAGATTAAAGTCCGTCGGCTTCGGGCTTGGCGCTGACCGTCTCGGAAGCACGCTTGGCCTGGCTGGCGGCGATCTCGAGGCGGTCGATTGCCGCCTGCATGTGGGCCGGGCGGTCTGCGATCTCGGTGGCGACGCAATCGAGCACGAGGTTAGACAGAGCCGGCGGACAGCTCGGGTCCACCTCGATCGGCGGACGGAGCTTGCCCTTCACATCCTCCGAACGGATCTGAATGCCAGACCCGGAGTCCTTGCGTGGGATCAGCGTCGGCACGTGCGAGCCGGTGAGCAGCCAGTACATCGTCGCGCCGAGATTGAAGAGGTCGGTCTTGAAGGTGATCGCCTTTCGCTGGACCTGCTCGGGGGCGATGTAGTCCGGGGTGCCCTGGATACGCTCCTTGATCGTCCCATTTTTACAGCTCTGGCCAAAGTCGATCAGCTTCACCTTGCCCGCGTGGGTGAGCATGATGTTGTTGGGTTTGATGTCGGCGTGGACGTAGCCAGCCTCGTGCATGTGCTGCAGGCCCTTGGCGGCGGCATAAAAGAGCTTGCAGAAGCTGCCCATCCCGTTGAACTTGACCGTTTCGAGCGTTCGACCCTCAACCATCTCCATCACCACCAGCACCTCGCTGGTGCGGATCAATGCCCGCTGACGAATGACTTTATGGACCTTCCGCAACAGCGGCGAGTCAAAGTTCTTGGCGACCTCGTACTCGCGGATGGCCTGGTCGATGAACCGCTGCTCGCTGGGCGATTTCTTGACGACGCGCTTGAGGCAGAACACGTTGCCGTCCCGATCGCGGACAGAGTACAGCGTGCTCGCCGCTCCCTGGCCAAGGGTACCGACAACATCATAGCCCGCGATCTGGTGAAACTCAGCCATGATCATGCCGGACGATTGGAGCTAAGTCTATGTCAGGACTGAGCTTATCGTTCGGCTGCACCTTTTTGCCCCGGTATAACGGTATAACTTATGTCCGTACTGTAAACAGGCACTGCCATCCGAGCAAGCCTGAGGTTGCAAAATTGGCCTGGCAAGGTTCACATCACACTGCCGGACCTCTCCCTGCTCAGATCGGCCAAGTAGTTTGCTGAGTGAAACTTACAATAAAAAAACCGGCAGTTGGCCGGTTCAGTGTTCTGTTTTGGACGGTCTGGGTGAAGCAGGCAAATCGCCAAACTACTCGCGGATCTGGCTGCGGAACTCGGCGGCGGGGAAGAACGGGGCCAACGAGTCGGACGATCGGCCGGTCTGGATAAAGACCCGGTTGCGGGGGATCGCGTAGGCCTGCTGGAGCATGCGGACGAGTTTGATGGTGGCCTCGATCTGGCCGTCGCTGAAGGCCTGGTTATCGGCATCACCCATAAGGCAGATGCCGATGGCCTGTCGGTTCCACATGTCCGCCTGCTCGCCAGAGATGAAGTCGCCATCGATCTGCTGCTTCCAGCGACGAGCGATCTCGACTTCGCCGTCGGATCGGCCCTGCCGGTCGTTGACCACAAAGTGGTAACCAGCCCCGCGCGGGGTGGGCAGGCCCTGGCGGGCGTACTCGCGGTCCCAGGCGGCATTAAGTTCACGATCACCTCCAGGAATCCCGCGGGAGTCGTGGAGGATGATGTAGTCCCATTTGCGGTCGCCTGCCTGTCCGAGGATTTCCTGCTGAGCTAAGTCGCCGGAGAGTTCCAAGGCCGAGAGTGACCACGCGGTATCGGTTTTATCAGGCTCAAGGGCCAGGAGAAGGGCACTGACGAGCGTCATTCCGACGACCAGTGAGCCGAGCACTCGGATGGTTCGATGTTCAAGCAACCGCTTTTTCCCGCTGACGAGGCGATGAAAGGCGACGCCTGAATCAAACCGGCGTCTTGTAACCCTGCGTTTCATCGACCGATACCCCTGCGTGGTTTGAATCTTGGGTGGGAAAGTGCGATAAAAATCGCCTGTTCAATACTTCTGGCCGGTCCTTGACGACCCGGCAATCCGGGGGTCTTACGTAGTGCAGTCCATTATGGCCGATCCATCGGGCTAAGTCGGGCCCGCAAGGCTGGGCGAGGGTTGCCGAACGTGTCGAGCTCTTCCTGCGGCGGCTCACCACCACGCAGGGCCTGGTACCGCCCGTACGGCGTCCGCGGCAGGTCGCTGCTGAGCGGACTTTGCGTACAGCCGGCTGACAGGAACGCCCCAACAGCCAGCAGGCCTGCACCGAACACTTGCTTCCTGATCATCGCCAGCTTCCCTGATCCGCTTAACCTCGTAGAAGTCTATCCCCCAACCGCAGGCCTTACAACCGCTACCTTGGGAAATATCACTTTTGCACCTGATATAAACTTCAGGCCATGACCCATCCGGCTCAAAGCGCCCGCGAAGCGGCGATCCGCATCCTCACCACCCTGCGACAGCACGGCCACACCGCCTATCTCGCAGGCGGCTGCGTGCGCGATGCCCTGCTGGGACAGTCCCCCAAAGACTACGACGTCGCCACCGACGCCACCCCCGATAAAGTTCAGCGGCTGTTTCCTTACTCCGCGGCCGTCGGCGCAGCCTTCGGCGTCATCATCGTCTACAGCCCCAAGCCCACGCCCCGCCACCGCTGGGTTACCGAGGTCGCCACATTCCGCGCCGAAGGCAAGTACGCCGACGGCAGACGCCCCGATGAAGTCCGCTTCACCACCGCCCAGGAAGACGCCAAGCGACGGGACTTCACCATCAACGGCCTGTTTGCCGACCCGGCGTCGCCCGACACCGCAGCCGATGCAACGCACGATCGCATCATCGACTTCATTGGCGGCCAGGCCGACCTCAAGGCCGGGATCATCCGGGCCATCGGCGACCCGGCCGAGCGTTTCGGCGAAGACTATTTAAGGATGCTGCGGGCTGTGCGATTCGCCGCACGACTGGGCTTTACTATCGAACCGCGGACCAGCGCCGCCATCCGCGCCAACGCGCGATACCTCGGCCAGATCAGCCGTGAACGCATCGGGCAGGAACTCCTGGCCATGCTTGCCGGGCCTCACCCAGCCCGGGCCCTGCACCTCTTGCAGGAACTCAAGCTCGACGGCCCAACACTCAACGAAGACCCCTGCGAGGCGCCGCTGACTGTCAGCGATCGGCTCTCGCCCCAGGCCCAGGCTCCCGCGCGACTCGCCGCCTGGATGATCGATCGCCATCAAGAGGCCATGCCCGGCAAGCGTTTGGTCTCTCGCTGGCGCAAGGCTCTGACACTCAGCAACGAGCACCGCGATGACTTGGCCCGACTCCTCGAGCTGCTTGAACGGTTGGCGGACTGGGACTCGCTGACGATCGCACAGCGTAAGCGACTGGCCTCGCATCCGAACTGGACGCAGGCGCTGCTGCTTCGCGATGCCCTTGTGCAGGATGCCCTGGAAATCTCGCAAGAGGTTCAACGACTGGCC
The DNA here is from genome assembly GCA_041736655.1 of Phycisphaeraceae bacterium. Taxonomy (GTDB): domain Bacteria; phylum Planctomycetota; class Phycisphaerae; order Phycisphaerales; family Phycisphaeraceae; genus JAHQVV01. The sequence continues at coordinate 7,389 of JBGSTE010000431.1, forward strand.
GGCGATGGCATCGGGTTGTCGCCGCCTCCGCTATTGACCGGCGACGACCTCATCGCGATGGGCATGGAGCCCGGGCCAGCCTTCAAAACCCTGCTCGAAGAGGCCTACGACCACCAGCTCCAAGGTCAGCTCACTAGCCGCGAGCAGGCGATGCAGTGGTTAAGCGATCGACCGCAGTAAGCCGGGCTTCCGTCACGACCGCCTGCCTGACAAAATCAGACGCAAAGACAATCCAAGCCATCACACGCTACTCTTATCCGCGTGATTGAACAGTGGCTCAGCCAATACGCGCCTAACGCACCCTACCTCATCATCGTCGGCATCCTGCTGGCGACGGGGTTCGGCCTGCCGCTGCCCGAAGATATCCCCCTGCTTATCGCCGGCTATCTCTGCGGCCAGACCTCCGGCCACCCGCACCTTTGGCTGATGATCCCCGCCACCATGACCGCCATCGTCGGCAGCGATGTCATGCTCTATTACCTGGGCCGATGGATCGGACCCTCCATCCACCGACACCCGATCCTCAAACGCGTCGTCGGCTCACGCAACCTCGCCAGAGCCCGCTACGCCTTCAAAAAGCACCACGGCAAGTTCGTCTTTTTCGCCCGGTTCCTGCCCGGCATCCGCGCCCCCGCCTTCTTTACCGCCGGCTCTTACCACATGCCTTTCCGCAAGTTCCTCTTCTGGGACGGCCTGGCCGCGTGCTTGAGCGTGCCCTGGGTCATCCTCGTGGGCTATTTCTTCCATGAACAGGTCGACTACGCCCGTGTCGCCCTGAGTAAGGGCAAGACCATCGGTTTTGTCATCATCGCCGTGCTCATCGTCCTGTTCGTGGGCTTTCACCTCTTCGTGAACAAGCGATTCGAAAAAGTCGCGCCGGTCGATGCGGGCAAGGACACAGGTTCTTAATCAACACCCACTCTTTGCATCAGCCTCTTGCGTACAGCCGCTTTGCAGCCTACTCTAAACATATGAGCACGGATCGCTCGGTCAGCACGATGACGCCAACAGACTTCAAGGAAGCCTACGCACAGGTCTGCGGACGCATCGCCGTCAGCGCCGCCCGCAGCGGCCGCCGGGCGGAAGATGTCGTCCTTGTCGCCGTCACCAAGTACGCCACCGTCGATCAGATCCAGAAGACACTGGAGCTTGGCGTCATGGACTTCGGCGAGAGCCGGGGGCAGAACCTCGCCCAGCGCGTCGCACAGATCGACGAGTTCATCACCCGCAAACAGCAACTGGTCGCCGCCGCGCCCAAGTCCAAGCAGCTCGTCCCCGAGCAGGTCCGCTGGCACATGATCGGCCACCTGCAGCGCAACAAGGTCAAACAAGTCGTCCCGCTCGTCTCGCTGATCCACAGCGTCGACTCGCTGCGACTGGCCGAGGAACTGCACAACTACGCGGCCAGGCACGACCTGACCATCGACATCCTCATGCAGGTCAACACCGCCGGCGAAGCGCAGAAGACCGGCGTCGCCGCGCCCGCGGCCGTGCACCTGGCCGAGCAGATCGACTCGATGATGCACCTGCGCCTGCGCGGGCTCATGTGCATGGC
>JBGSTE010000443.1:0-1244 GCA_041736655.1 Phycisphaeraceae bacterium
CCCTCGAAGACCCCGTCGCCGTAGAGTACGCCGTGGTCCATGACCGAGATGGCCGCCTGCTCGCCGGGCACCAGCTCTCCGTCGAGCCAGACCCGGCCGAGGTCGGCCAGGACGCTGGAAACAGGCTTGGAAGACGGTTCGGTAGGGGTACGGGTCACGACGGCGTTCCGGGGTACGATGTGCGGGGGTGGAAACTGATTATAAGAGATCAGCCCCAAGCCGGTTGAACCGGGATTGCAAAGCGAGACAGATTTCGCTAAAGTATTCGGCTCGCTACAGAAGCCCCCAACCCCAGCCCAGTGCCCCCGGAGCCAAGCCATGTACGCCGTGATTGAAGACAGCGGGACCCAGATCAAGGTCTCAGAAGGCGACATCATCAAGATCGACTGCCGCGAACTGGCGGAAAACGCCGCGACGGTCACGTTTGATCGCGTCCTGCTCCTCGGTGGCGAAGGCTCGGCCAAGATCGGCTCGCCGTATGTCACGGGTGCCTCGGTTCAGGCCGAGATCCTTGAAGAAGGCCGGGACGTGAAGGTCGAGATCTGGAAGTTCCGCCGCCGAAAGAACTACAAGCGCCACAACGGCCACCGCCAGGGCTTTGTCAAGGTGAAGGTCACCGGCATCACCGGCTGATTTCGCCGAGCGCCATCCAACCGATTTGCAAGAAGGCCCCGCGTCCAAGACGTGGGGCCTTTATCATTGGGGCAGGAGATCAACATGATCCATCGACTAATGCTGCTCGCCCTGGCCCTGCTCAGTTCCGCCTGCTCGGCGGTGCCTTCTCACGCTCAGCCAGACCCCCAGGCCAAAAACCGCTACAACGTCCTCTTCATCGCCGTCGACGACCTGCGGCCCGAACTCGGGTGCTACGGCGTCGACTACGTCAGGACGCCCAACATCGACAAGCTCGCGGCCAGCGGTATCGTGTTCAAGCAGCACTTCGTGGCCGTGCCCACCTGCGGCTCCTCACGCTTTGCCCTGCTCACCGGCCAAAGCCCACTGACCAGCGGCGTGCGCGGCAGCAACAACGCGGCGCTCTATCAGGGCAATGCCGCGCTCCAGCAGGAACAGCTGCCCGGCGCGCAGTCGATGCCCGAACTCTTCCGGCGAAGTGGCTACCACACCGTGCTGATCGGCAAGATCTCGCACACCGCCGACGGCAAGGTCTTTGCCTACAACGGCACCGGCGACGGCCGCGAAGAACTCCCCGGCGCCTGGGACGACTACGCCACGCCCTACGGCCC
>JBGSTE010000446.1:0-2594 GCA_041736655.1 Phycisphaeraceae bacterium
GGGTTCATGCCCGACTCGTAGGTCGTGCCCTTGACCTCGCCCTTGCGCGAAGGCCCGAGGAACGTGGTGAGCACGACGTTGCCCACGCCAAAGCCGATCGCCATCAGCAGCAGGATGCCCAGCGCGGCGTAGTGGTTGAAGGGGTAGTCGGCCGAGGCCTGATCGGCGAGCAAGAGCATCATCGACACAGTTTAACGACCGCGCCCGCACGCCGCCACGTTAAACTTGCGCCATGCGCCAATACCTCGACCTCATGCAGCATGTCCTTACCCAAGGAAGCCCCAAGGCCGACCGCACCGGCACCGGCACGCGGTCGGTCTTTGGCTACCAGATGCGCTTTGACCTCGCCGACGGCTTCCCCTGTGTCACCACCAAGAAGCTGCACCTGCGGTCGATCATCCATGAACTGCTCTGGTTCCTCACCGGCGACACGAACATCGCCTACCTCAAAGACCACGGCGTACGCATCTGGGATCAGTGGGCCGACGACAACGGCGACCTCGGCCCGGTCTACGGCCACCAGTGGCGCCACTTCCCCAAACCCGGCGGAGGTGAAGTCGATCAGGTCCGCGAGGTCGTTGCCAGCCTCAAGCAGAACCCCGACTCTCGCCGGCACATCGTCTGCGCGTGGAACCCGGGCATGATCGAAGAGATGGCCCTGCCGCCCTGCCACTGCTTCTTCCAGTTCTATGTCGCCGACGGCCGACTGTCGTGCCAGCTCTATCAACGCAGCGCCGACATCTTCCTGGGCGTGCCATTCAACATCGCCAGCTACGCCCTGCTCACGATGATGCTCGCGCAGGTTTGCGGCCTCAAGCCCGGCGACTTTGTCCACACCTTCGGCGATGCGCACCTCTACGAGAACCACCTGGACCAGGCCCGCGAGCAACTGAGCCGAGCACCGCGCAGCCTGCCGACGATGAAGATCAACCCCGCGGTGACCGACCTCTTCGCGTTCCGGTTCGAGGACTTCGAGCTATTGAACTACGACCCGCACCCGCACATCAAGGCGCCCGTCGCTGTGTGAGTTGGGGGTTGGGTGTCAGGTGTTGGGTACTGGGTATTGGGGAAAGGCAATGATTCAAGACCACGCGTAGAGTGTCAACGTGAAACCCCAACACCCAACCCCCAATCCCCAACACCCAATCCTCGCACACATCTACGCAAGAAGCGAAAACCGTGTCATTGGCGCGCATGGCAAAATCCCCTGGCGGCTGCCCGATGACTTTAAGCACTTTAAGCAGACGACGATGGGCTGCCCGATCATCATGGGGCGCAAGACCTACGAGGACCACGAGTCGGCGCTGCCCGGCCGGCTGAACCTCGTCGTCACGCACGATGCGTCTTATCAAGCCGCTGCTGGCGTCGTGGTCGTCACGTCGCTGGATGAAGCGATCGCACGTGCAGGGCAGGTCAGCGAGCGGGCCTTCATCATCGGCGGTGTGGGCCTGTTCGTACAGACCTTTGACCGCGTGCAGAGCGTCTACGAAACCGTGGTCCACGCAACCATCGCTGGCGACGCGGTCCTGCCCGTCTTCGATTTCACCGGCTGGCGCTGCGTAGTCTTACAGGAACACCCCGCCGATGATCGGCACGCCTACGCGTTCACGGTCCGAAGATGGGATCGTTAAGAACCAAAGAGGTAGGACAGGCATTCCTGCCTGTCGGTAGTCCGAAAGCCTGACACGCATCCCATTTCATTCTCGTGCGTATGCAGCTGACGTAGCCGCCGGGCAACGCCCGGGGGTTCAAGAGTGACACGCATACGCTCGGGTTTTGCAGGTTGATTCACTCAACGATTGACACATTCGACCCCCGCGTGTTACGCGGCGGCTACGGATACATGCTCTGATTGACAGGCAGGAATGCCTGTCCTACCGATCGTGCGCTACAGCCCCGCGATGACCCACACGAGGAAGATCACGATCACCAGAGCGATCACGATGTAAGCGAAGCGTTTTGAGGATTGCCGGGTCGGCCGAGCCGGCTCCTCACCAAAGGCCGCGTCGTCCAGGCCCAGGTCGTCATACATCGCCATCTGCGACCAGCCCGTCTCGTCGTCGGCCCCACAGTGCGGGCAGGCCGACGCCCCTTGGGTGACGACCTCGCCACAGTTGGGGCAGGTGAACCAGTCGTCGTCATCGTGGGCCATGTGGTGAGTTTATCGATTGTCGTCCGGGTCGATGCCGTGCTCCGCCAGGATCGCGCGGATGGTCTGCTCATCGAACATTTCATCTGTCAACTCTGGCAACCCCAATTCAATAGCTAGCATCTGTCGTATCGCGCGATAGCTACATTCATCCATCGCAGATACGTAATCGGCGAATTCGTCCGTAGTGACTTTGCGTTGCACAGCAGGCTGATCCATTAGCCCGGGGATAACACGGCGTCGTACATAACGCCCCGCGTTAGCCTGACTGATCGAGGCGAGCAGCGATTGTTGTTTGGCTCTAATCGGATCGTTGACATCATCGGGCTTGGCGGGTGTTGCCGGCGAAAGATCGTACGGGGCGGTTGACTCAGAGAGGCAACGATCTGGATTGGTTGGTAGAGCTTGAGTACCGCTATCGACCGTGACAGGGTCGGACGAGTTC
>JBGSTE010000475.1:0-2445 GCA_041736655.1 Phycisphaeraceae bacterium
GGCTCATCTCCTCGAAGGGGTCCTGCCCCTGCTCCTTGGACATCGCGATCATCTGCTCGCTGAGGGCGAAACTCAACTCGATCTTGCCCGACCCGTCCGGCATGACCGTGGTGACCTGCTTGTACTTGATGCAGCCGGTCAGCGCAGTGGCCAGCAGCATCAAGCCCGTGATGACAAATGACTTTGCAAAGCGATTCATAACAAACCTTTCCTGAAAATAGTGTTTGGTTTCCGGTTCAATGTCGGGTACAACAACCCGAGCTAAACCATAGGATACCGTCATGAAGCGAATTGGTTGCAAGGCCCTGTCAGCCGTCGGTTTCTGCCTGTTGATCGCGTTCGCCCGTCCCGCATTGGCGCAGGAGCGGGCACCGGAACAGGCACCCGCGCAGACCGGCATCTTCACCACCCAATTCAGCGAACGCAGCAAGTGGTCGGACGCCGACCTGATGGCCGAGGTTGCGCATTGGCGGCGCGAACAGATCAAAGACTACGACATCGCCGACCACACCTTTCAACTGGTCGTGCCCAAAGACTACGACGGGTCTGAGCCGTACGGCCTAATCGTGTTTATCCACCCTAACGACGAAATCTCACTTGACCGATTCTTCGGGAAAACCATAGAAGACCTGCTAGCCAGGCACAAACTGATCTGGGTCTCCTACAACAACGCCGGTAACAAGGTGATGTCGAATGTCCGCATGGGCCTCGCGCTCGACGCGGTGCACAACGTCACAAAGCGATACCGCATCGACAGCGAGCGTGTGTATGTGTCGGGCATGTCCGGCGGCGGTCGGCTCGCGTGTATGTCCGGCATCTACTACCCGCAGGTCTTTAAAGGCGCGGCGCCGATCGTCGGCTCGCTTTACTTCAGCGAAGTCAAGGTGCCGCAGGAGCCGGAGCTGCGGGCGCTATTGCGCGAGCAGCCGAAGGACGACAACGCGGTGTGGCCCGCCGCGCTGATCACGCCGGTCAGGCGTCAATTGTTGGACATGAAAAAGAATCAGCGCTGGGTGCTCGTGACGGGTGAGAAAGACTTCAACATGCCTGAGATGCGGGCGCACTTTGAACAAGGCTTCAAGCAGGACGGTTTCGAGCACGCTCACTACCTCGAAGTGCCGGGCATGGCTCACACTTACCCCAGCGCCGAGTGGTTCGAGAAGGCCATCGTGCTGCTGGACCAGCCGATCGTTGACGCGGCCCAAGCGAAAGCGAACCAGCCCCCGGCCGACGAACAGACACAGCGCCTGGCGCAGCGTCGGCTTGAAGTGGCGCTGCGAACACTGGACAAAGACCGCGACCGCGGCGTGCGAGCGCTGCAGCGACTGGTGGAGGAACTCCCCAACACCGACGCGGCCGAACAGGCGCGGGCGAAGCTCGCCGAGTTGAGTCAGCCCGACCAGCCCAAGCCTTGAAACGCTTCTTCGCAGTTTCGTCGGTTCACGCCAGTCGGCGCAGGCGTGCGTGATCGATGCCTGCCTTTGCAAGGTGCGGCAGCGCCTGATCGCGCCAGCGGTTGGCGTCGCTGCCGTAGCCGGCGGTGGGCGAGAGGTCCGCAAATCGCTGCGAGAAATAAGCGTTAAACCGCTGCATCAAGAGCTCGCGGGTGTACTTGGCGGTCATCGAAGCCAGCGCGACGGGCATGTGCTGCTTCTCCGCTTCGACGATGAATGAGATCGTCATCTTGCGTCGGCCGCAGTCGATGTGATAGACGCTGTTCTGTTCGGTCTCGGCAAGCACATCGATGCGTGCGCCATCAAAAACCTGCGCGAGTAACTCACGATAGCGCATCCGCCCGGACTGCCGGTCGACCGCGACGTGCGGGTGGTGGTCGCCGAAGTCGTTCATCAGCCTGACGAGGTGGCTGGCGACGGCGGTGAAACTGACCGAGGCCTTGGAGCGTGTGAGCGCGACGCGGTGGTTGAAGTGGTCCTCGTAGATGACGCTCGCGTGCAGGCCGGCCATTTGAACGCCCGCTTCTTTACAGGCCCGGCCGAGCATAGCCCCGGCGATCGAAACCTCGTCCGGCGTGTTGGCGCTGGGCAGCGCCTGCCACGGCCGATCCGCGCAAGGCATGTACCACGGCAGGCCGGCAAGCGAGTCTTCGCCAACTGCACGGTGTCGCGATTCGCCAAGTAAATCCAGCCAATCGCTGACATGCGCGGGCGGCTGGGACTGAACGGCTGTGCATAAAAACGCGAGCAGACCCAGCTCCAGGTGCTTGATGCCGTGGGCCTTGGTGGTGAGCTTCTTGGAGTCGTTGATGGCGATGCGTCCGCGTTTGTCGCGCAGCCTTTCACACACCGCCGACGACAGCAGCTTCCACATCGCCGGCGGCCGACCATCGCTGGGGTGGTCCGGCAGCAGCAGCACCGACGCGCCAACCACCAGCGGCCCGTACATCGGCCCGTAACCCGCCTCATCAATGCCCGCGTAAACGTACAT
>JBGSTE010000477.1:0-16910 GCA_041736655.1 Phycisphaeraceae bacterium
GTGCGATGAACGGGAGGGCGAGGCTCCGGCCGAGCCGGGTACTTGGAGAAAACTCGCGGTTCGGCAGGAGCCTCGCCCTCCCCAAGCGCATCGTCCTGGTGATGACGTGCGTCAGCCGCGGTTGGTCGCCAGCGGGTTGACCGGCGTGTCGTTGTTCTCCGGCCGACCCTCGATGTGGAACCAGTTGTGGATCGGCTTGAGGATCTTCTGCACTTCTTTAAGTAGCGACTGGTCCATCGGCTCGGCCGCCCACCTGGCCCACTCGCGGATACGCTCGGGGTTGGCCGAGCCCGTCACGCAGGTCGCAAAGCCCGGGTGCGCGATCGAGAACTGCAGCGCCAACTTGGCGATGTCGCTGCCCTGCGCGGCGCAGTATTCCGCGGCCTGCTTCGCAACCTTGCGGACCTCCGGCGTTGCCTTGTGCCACTCCGGCAGTGTCGCGTTACTCAAGAGCCTTGCCGCGAACGGCGCCGCGTTCATCACGCCCACGCCCTTCTTCGCGCAGGGCTCAAGCAGCCGAAGCGCCAGATCGTTCTGCAGCGTGTAGTGGTTGTAGCTGAGCACGACATCCAGGTCCGCGACATCGATGGCATGCAGCAGCGTCTTGATCGGGTAGCAACTCGCGCCGATGTAACGAACCTTGCCTTTTTCGACCTGCTTCTTCAGGGCTGGCACCGCTTCGTTCAGGGCCTTGTCCGTGTCGACAAACTCGATGTCGTGGCAGATCACGATGTCCAGGTAGTCGACCTTCATCCGTTCGAGCGAGATGTCGATGCTCTCTTCGACACGGCGGGCCGAGAAGTCAAAGTGGGCCGGCGCATAGCGCCCGAGCTTGGTGCACAGCGTGTACGACTCGCGCGGGATCTCCGGCAGCACGCGTCCGAGCATGACCTCGCTCATCCCCCGGCCGTAATACGGCGAGGTGTCGATGAAGTTCATGCCGACCTCCATCGCCACGTGCACCGACTGGAGGCACTCGTTCAGATCGACGCTACGAAACTCCGCGCCCAGGGACGAGGCCCCGAAGGAGAGCACGGTTGGCCGAATGTCGGTCTTGCCTAATAGTCTTTGTTCCATGACAGCCTCGTTGTGCGAAAACGAACATCTTACAGTGATTGGCCATCAGCAGCATGCGCGTGCGGTCCGCATGGTCGGCATAAGCAGGACCGCAGAAGCGATGATTGCAACAACGGCTACATACAGAGGATCGCAACCTGTCTCGAGCGTGCATCACCGGACCAATGAGTTGCGGCATTTGCAGGGCACAGACTTGGCTTGAATCTGATGCGTGATGGCGTCAAGCGGTCAGCGGCGCTGCTGATGCTCCACTCAGTGAATGACACCCGCGTCTAGAACCATGCTGGGGTCTAGTCTTGGGCGGTTGATGGCATGAATTTGTAATGCCCGCAGGCTAGCGTAAGTCGTGATCATCACTCATAATAAGGTATTGAAAGATGGGCTTTGCGGTGAGGGGTCGGGTACAAGGTTTTCAAGGCCTGTTAAGAAGACGCGTATGGAACAGCAAGTGGGACGTTATATGTCGATTGTTGCGCTGGCCGCCTTGCTCGCGGTCGTGATGCAGCCCGCCATTGCTCAGGAGGTCCTTTACCCGAGCGAGAACTTCGCGAAGCTCGACACGTTCGAGGCGGTGGCGGTCGAGGATGCGGACAAGCTGTTCATGAATAAGGACTACCCGGGGGCGTACGCGGCGTACAAGGCTTATTCGATCGAGTTTGCGCAGGGCCGTGCCTTGCCGTACGTGCTGCTTCGGATGGGCCGGTGCCTGCACCTGGCGGAGAAGCGGAATACGGCGATCAAGGCCTATCAGGACGTTGTGGACTACTTCCCCAACGACGTGCGTTACGCGGCGGCGGCGATGTTTTACATCGGCCAGTGCCATGCCCAGAACGGCAATGAGGAGCAGAGCCTGGCGGTGTGGGCCAAGATGGTCAAGGACAAGGCCTACGTCTCCGAGGCGAACTCGGGTACCGCACTGACCGCGCTGGCCGAGGCGATGCAGAAGCGAGGCGACTTCGACGAGGCGGCAGACTACCAGTGGCGTACGGCGGTGCAGTTCCGCAAGTCCAATGTGAACGCGGCGAATGCGGCGCGCAACAGCGTGGTCTATCACTACGTGGTGCGCAGCCCGAACCAGGCCAAGCTGCTGGCGTTTTGCAACGAGGTCGGCGGCTTTGGCTGGCACCAGCAGATCGATAAGCCCGAGGACAGCCCGGCTTATTGGAGCCATGTCTTTGGGGTCATCAACAGTTCGCAGATCGAGGCGGACCAGCGTGCCCAGGTCGCGCGGTACTGGGACGGGCAGATGGGCGACCGCTTTGCCGACAACGACGCGCTGCGTGTGGAGTGGTTCAATCTCCGGCTGATACACGACAAGGACGCCAAGGCCTGGGCCGGACGGATGGACGAGCAGTTCAAGAGCGAGCCGGTGACGATCCAGCGTGTTAAATCATGGCTGGGCTTTTTTGGCCGGTCCCCGGAGGCTCGGTCTGCGTTCTTCAAGCAGTACGGCGAACCGCTGGTCGCCTCGCTCTCGAACGAAGAGAAGCTCTCGCTGGTGCAGCACCTTCGTCACCCGCTGGGCATGCACGCCCAGGCGAGCGAGGTGCTCCGCGGTGTCCGCACGCAGGGCATGGACGACAAGATGCTTCAGATGTACGCCGGCTATGTCGCGGAATACGAGGGCGAGGAGGCGTTCCTCAGATCGATCGACAAGATGCAGGACAAGACCTTCGGCGCCCGCTGTCGCTTTGACTACTACTTTGCGCGTTCGCACCGCAACGGCGATCATCAGAAAAAAGCGCTGGCCGAGGTTCCGGTGTTGTCCAAGTCTCCGGAACACGCGCAGGACATCCTTTGGCCGCACGCGACGCTTGAGCAGTGGCAGGGCAACTATGAGCAGGCGATCAAGCTATACCGCTCCGCGAACCGTCAGCCGCAGACGACCTGGGCGGTGATCGACTGCTTTGTCGCGATGACGCAGTACCCCAAGGCCATCGAGTTGACCGATGAGTTGCAGTCACTGGGCGGCGATACCGCGGCGCAGGCCTGCCTCAAGGCGGCGGATATCTACAGGGTCAGCGGCGACAAGGCCAAGGAAGTTCAGCAACTCCAGCTCGTTCTGCGTCGATACCCCGGCACCCCGCAGTCCAGCGAAGCCCACGGCAGGCTGGAAACCTACGGCGTCAAGATCATCGGCGGCGAAGCAGAAGCCAAGGATTAGACCGCCGGCACCACACACGACGACCCTCACAAGAAGGACCGCCCGATGGCCAAACGACAGTCTCTCACCGGCACGCACCAGCCCGCGTTGCGCAAGCTGTTGATCGCCGCGCTCACCCTGCCGCTGCTATGGATCACGCCGGCGCAGCAGTCCGCGGCCCAGCAGGAGGACAGCGATGCCGCCGCCCGCGAGGCGTCTGATGTGGAACGCCGAGCCAAGCACCTCTATGACAAAGCCATCGAGCTGATGGAGTACAAGCAGTACGAGCGAGGCCTGGCCATGCTCGACACGGTCATCCGCGATAACCAGGGCAACATCCTCGGCTACCGGGCACACATGGCCAAGGGCCGGCACTATCTGGACCAGCACATGAACAAGGAGGCGCTGAGCCATTTTCTGCTGCTCTCGCGCCTGCTTGCCCCGCCGCCGGGCCAGGCCCAGGACCCCGAGGAGACAGAGCTCTACCGCGAGTCGCTCTTCCAGTCGGGCTTTGCCTACTACCAGTCCGGTCAGTACACCGCAGCGTTCCCGATGTTCCGCCAGCTCACCGAGGTCGCCGGAAAGAGCCACTGGGCCAATAAGGCTTATTACTACATCGGCATGAGCCACTACAACCTCAAGAACTGGAACAAGGCGATCGACGCCCTGTCGCTGGTGGGCACCGAGGTGCAGGACACCGAAGAAGACAAGATCGGCCGGATCGAGATCGGCCAGCGCTTCTATGCCAAGATCACCGACGCGGACATCCCCGTGCTCCGCAAGATCGGGAAGGATGTCAAGGCCAAGGTTCAGGTCAGCAGCGGCGACAGCGAGGTGCTCATCGGCGTCGCCATCGCCGGCAAACAGGACGAAGCCCTGACCTCCGCGCCGACTGAGATCGGACTGCCCAAGCCCGACGACGGTGTGCTGCAAATGATCGGCGGCGACACCATCACCGTCACCTACATCGACGACAGCACCCTCGATGGCAACAAGGACGTCGCTCGCAGCGGCACCGTCCAGGCGGTCAGCACCGGCACCGTGGGTTTCTTCCTCGGCGACTACTCGACACCCGCCTACATCGCGTTCCCCGGCCAGCCCCAGGCGATCCTCCTGCGCGATGCCGACTTGGATGTCTCGCCTGCCGCCCAAACCGTGACCGTGACGGTGCGTTCGCTCTACAAGGTCGCCGCGGCCGAATCCGCTGAGCAGAACGCTCAGGACGCGCTGGACATCTTCGATATTGACCAGGACGATGAAGACAACTGGCGCGAACGGGACAGCGTGACCCTCACCCTCACCGAGCAAGGCGAGGGGCAGAACATCCGCACGGGCGTGTTCACCGGCAAGGCCAACCTCGCGCCGCTGGGCGAGAACACGCCGAACACCGGCGACGACATCCTGCACTGTGACGAGCTGGATGAACTGGAAGTCACGTATACCGACAGCGTCCACCTGTACGGCCAGAATCCACGCACGACGATCTCGCGGATCAAGGTCTCCGGCTCGGTCAACGCCGGCGTCACCGCCGATCAGTTTGTCGTCTTCGAGGCGGTGCTCAAGGCCCGCAAGAACTCGGTCGAGGCCGAGGCGCTCAAGGGCCTGGGCGAGATCTACAAGGACATGGGCCTGGACGAGCGGGCCGGTCAGCGCGCCGACGAAGCGCTCAAGAAGGTCAACGACATCATCATCGATCGTGACAAGATCACCAGCGATCTGCTCGAGCGGGCGTTCCAGCTCAAGTGGGAGTGCGAGATCCTGAAAGACGACTTCGCCGCCGCGACCGCGACCTGCCAGGCGTTCAACCGGCTGTACCCGCAGTCGGTGCTGGCCGACCAGGCGTTGATGGCGCTGAGCCAGGCGCTGGCCGAGAAAGGCGACTACGCGGAGGCCGTCGCGAGCTACAAGCGTGTCCTTGCCTTGGAGAACCCCGTGTCGGCCGCGGAGGCCCAGTTCCGCATCGGGCTGGTGCTTCAGAAGCAGGTCGAAGTGGAATTCGCGGACGAACACAACAGCAAGTGGACGCAGACCGGCCTGTCCAGGCAGACCGCCCAGCAGCGCGCGATGGGCCCGGCGATCGCCGCTTACCGCCAGACGTACCAGGCCTATCCCGAAAGCTCCTTCGCCGCCAGCGCCCTCAGAGAGGTCGTGCGTTACTACGTCGACACGGAAGACTTCGCACAGGCCGACGACCTGCTCGAAGAGGTGTTCGCCGACTTCCCCGACGCGCCGTTTCTCGACGAAATGCTGCTGATGTGGGCACAGGTGGCCTTCCGCATGGGCGACCGCGAGCTTGCCCAGGCCAAGCTCCAGCAGTTGATCTTTGACTACCCCTCCAGCAACCATATTGACGAAGCTCAGAAGAAGCTCGCAGCACTCAAGGCCGGCGAATGACACGACGATACGCACCCCGGACTCGGCCCTTCCGCTGGACGCAGGCTGCGCTCGCGTTGATGGCGTGCTGCCTGGCGAGCCTTGCGCTGGCGGACGAATCGTTTGATAAGCAGCGTGAATCGCTCTCGCTCGCCACCGCGACGCAGCCGGAGTCCGCGGTGCTGTCGATGCTCAAGGCGGGCCTGAACCAGCAGCATCCGACCGAGGCCTTTGCCCTCGCCGAGCGCTGGCTCCGCGAGAACGTGGCGCAGGACCCGCTGCTGCTTTTCCATGCCGGTCAAGCCGCCGAGCGAGCCGCGGACTGGAACGCGGCGATCTCGCTCTACCGCCAGTACCTCAAGCGTGCCGACCTGCAATCGCCCAACACCTCCGAGGCCATCGCGGGGTCCTACCTCCTGCAGATCAATCACCTCGGCTCGGTCGACGACGCCTACGCCTACAGCCGAAGCGAAGGCAATCGCCTGGTCGCTTCCGCGCAGGCCCGGCAGTTTGACCGCTGGTTCCTCGATGAAGCCCAGCGTCGCGGCGACCACGAGGCCCTCGCCATGCGCCTGCTCGCACTGGCTCAGGCCAAGGTCGATAGCGATCTGCTGGTCGCGCTCTACGAGTCGGATTTCAATTGGCTGCTCCGCACCATCAATAACGGTCGACTCGATCAGGGCCGATATGCGCCCCGCTTCATCGAGTCGGTCAAGGCCCTGTCCAAGGCGATCACGTTCGATACGGAACTGGCCCTGCTACTGGACTTTTCCGTCTCGGTCAAGGCATACAACATGGCGATCCTTGATGGCGAACAGGCCGCGCCGCCGATCGCCCAGGCCGCGGCGTTGTTGCAGTCCTACCCCGACTACGCCGAGTTCGTTCAGACCGCCTGGGCCGGCAGCCGCGGAAGACACTACCGGGGCGACCCGAAAAAGTATTGGCCGTTGGACCTGGAAGCCAAACGCAAGCCCGTCCAGCAGGCGGCCGACAAGCTCGATCCGATCACGCACGCTCGCTACCTGCAGTCGTGGGGCACGTCTTATTACGACGGCTACCCTCAGATCCTCAGCGCCCAGCAGGCCCGTGAATGGGTGCCCGCCAATCCCCAACGCGCCAACAGCAAGACCGCGCCGACGCTGTCGTTTGAATGGACCGGCATCACGCTTGAAGATGCCAGGAAGCTCGCGCCACACTTGGCACAGAACCCCAGCCCGGAAGCGGCCGCGATCCGCGCACTCGCAACGGTCGACAAAAGCGAAGCCGACGAACTGGACAAGACGGTTGACACGCTCTTGAACAGCGAGACCTGGCGGCTCTCATCGAACGATCTGCCCGGATACATCGACCGGCTCTGGCACCGCGCGGGTCGGCCCGGTGATGCGGCGCGTCGTGACCAGCTCATCGCGCGTGGCAAAGCGGTCGCCGATCGTCTCACCAAGAGCCAGATCAAGAAAGAGGACCCCGCAAATGTCCGTCTGGACCAGTTCAGACAGCTCTGGCAGGACTACCTCTCTCCAGAGCCCAGGCTCATCGCGGTGCGCGATCAGCTCTTGAAGGCGCTGGTGGTCACGCCCGAGGCGATCCCGCAAGTGCTCAACGACAACTCGGTCCCGGCGCAGATGCTGCTCCGCGAAGCGCTGGAGATGGGGATCACAGGGACGGACCCGCAGTGGTCCGCCTATGAGTCCGCCAAAAGCCTGTACACCGATCGTTACAGCCCGGCCTTTGATGAGCTGGCACGACGCCACTACGGCGGGCTCGGCCGGCTTGTCAGCGACAAGGACAAGTATCGAGCCCACCCGCTTGGCCCCTTGTTCCACAAGCTGCTGGCCGAGCAGATCAAGCAAGGCAGCGTACAGACATGGGTCGTTTACGCCTGGCTCAACACGCAGTTTCCTGAAGAAAACGCTCAGTCCGTCGCTTTGATGAAGCAGTTGTACGCTTCGCCGGCATGGGAGAAGCTGCCGTTTGATCTGCGGGCCGGGGCGCGGATCTGGTTCAAGGATGCCGTGATGTCCCAGGCTCAGCAAGCCTACCTCGCGGCGAGCAAAATCAACCTGATCTGCAAGCCGCTGCTGGATCTGCCCGAAGATGCCGATGCCCCCGCCACCGCTGCCGCACTTCAAGCGACGATCATCGGGCTATCGCAGTCGCCGGTGCGTCATGAGATCGTTGGCCTGGAACGCCTGGCCAAGATCAAGCCCGAGGTCTTCACCGACCCGCTGGTGCTCGAGCAGATCGATCAACTTGCGGGGACGATGCGTTCGTTTGCAACCGATCACACGGTCGGGAACAGGCTGTTGCAGGTCATCGCGAAAGAGCGCGATCCGGCGGCGATCCACCGCCTGGCTCCGTTCATCTGGCGCGAGGTCGAGGTGCATCATCGGCACCTGCAGCAGGTGATCGCGTTCGCCGAGCAGATGATCGACGTGAATCCATCGGCCGCGCACGCGCTGGCCCGCTGCGGGTTGCAGACCATCGCACGCCACAAAGCCGGACACACCTACTACAACCGCGACACCGATCTCCCCTGGCTGACCATGATCCGCGGCAAGGCCGCCCTCCAGATGCGGCTGATCGATATCCCGGTTCCGCCGACGGACCGGGCCTACCCGATCTACAAGTCACAAGCCGAGTTCTTGATCGGCAACGTGGACACCGCCCGCGAACTCTACATCGCCAACGCCGATCAACTCCTGCCGGTCCACCGCAGTCTGTCCGTGCCTTACTTGTTGTGGGTGCTGCAATACACCCTCGACAGCCGCGGGCAGGCGCAGCAGGAGTCGCTTGCCAAGGCGCTCCTGGCGTGGATGCAGTCCTCGGCCACCGCGTTTACCATCGAGCAGCGCATCGCTCTGGAGCTGGCCTACGGCGACATCGCGCTGCAGCGCGGCATGCTCCCCGAGGCGCAGAAAATCTTCTCGCAGATCCGAAGCAGCGAAGACTACGCCGCCTCGTTTGATCGGCACCAGGCGGCGATCCGCCTGGTCCTGGTCCAGCGCATCGCCAAGGATTTTGATGGCGCGATGCAGACGCTCATGGAGCTTGATGCCCAGAAGGTCCCGCGCCTGGTGACCGCCGCGCATTTCGCGCGGGCCGAAGTCTACTACGACATGCAGGAGTATCAGGACGCGGCAGACGAGATCGCAAAGGTCCTCGAGCGTGACCCTGAACACGCGGACGCGACGATCCTCCGTGGCCGGGTCCAGCTCAAGCTCCAACGCCTGATCGAGGCCACCGAGGTCGAGCTCGGCTCGGCGACCGCACAGGCTTCGCTCGTGCCCGGCGAGATGCTCAAAGTCACGCTCAACGACCCGACCCTCGCGGTCTCCAGCGGAGGCACCGACATCGAAGTCGTCGTCACCGCGACCTCCGGCGACAAGGAGTACCTGCTGCTCCGCCAGTTCGGCGACCAGAAAACCAAGTACCGCGGCGAGGTGCGCACGGCCCTGGGCAAGCCCGCGCCCGATGACGGCACGCTGCAGGTGATCGGCGATGACGAGGTGTACTACGCCTACTCCGAACGCTTCCGAGAGAAGCTGACCAACCTCGACGAGAGTCGAGGCGGGCCGATCATTGTCGCTTCCGATGCGCTGGTGATGGCCTCGTCGCGCAAGCTGCTGAGCGAGAACGAGCAGCGTGTCGCGGAAATGCGTGCCGCGACTGAAAAACTCAGCGCCAGCACAGATTTGGAAAGCACCAGGCGTACCGACCCCGAGCGTTACGCCAGGCTGCTCGAAGAAGCCGCCGCCCGTGAGCGCGAGCAGGCGATCCAGACCCGCGTCAAGCCGGGCAACCCGATCTACCTTCGCGTGATCGACCTTGACCGCAGTCGCTCTGCCGCCCCCGATGAGCTGACGGTGAGCGTCAGTACATCCAGCGGCGACAGCATCGGACAGGTCGTGCTCAAGGAGACCGGCACGCACACCGGACAGTTCGAGGGCAGCGTCAACACCACCGCCGCCCAGGCGATCGCCTTTGCTTCCACCACCGAGACCGGGCGCAACCCCAACATGGTCATCAGCCCCAGGGCCGACTACCCCGCGTGGAGGCCGGTTGCCGTCGCCGACGCACAGCACCACCTGACTGTTGACCTGAACGACAATGTTGGGGTCCGGCAACTCACGATCGAAGCGACCGACGAAGGCTTCGCCCTTGGGCGGATGCTCGTGCAGACCGCGATGGACCACAGCACCTGGACGACCGTCGCCACCTATCCGCCCAGCCACGTCGCGTTGGATGATGCTTGGCGGCCAAGCACAATGGTCGTGATGGAAGAGGGCATGCGTGCCCCGCGCGGCGCACGGCCGATTGATGAGATGGCCACGCTCCGGCCATATCTGGAGTCGGGCTGGCTGGCGAACCCGGAGATGGCGATAGCCCGCAACGTCGCAGGCCCGTCCGCCGCGCTGGACGCGTCGCTGCAGGCGGACGTTGACTGGAAATGGCAGGGGCGAGGCAATCCCGCGGTCATCGCCCGCTTCCAGGCCTACTTCTACGAGCCGACGAGCATCACCCGCCAATTCGCCGTGCAACTGGGCAAGCACACCTACGACCCCAAGAACAGAGAGAGCAACCACACGCCCGAGTTCCTGCTCGCGGTGGACGGGCGGGTCATCGCCAAGCTGGAGGACGGCAGGCTCGACGGCCAGATCAACCTCAAGCCGGGGCTGCACCAGTTGGAACTCTGGGCGACCGGCTGGGTCGACGCCATCGGTTTTGGCCGCGAAGTCAAGCTGCTCGCCAACCTGCAGGACCCCGATGTTCTTGTCGATTGTCCGAACAGCTTATTCGATCCCACGTCCTTCCCCGCGGGCTTGCTTGCGCACCGCAACAGCGGCGCTCAACTTCAGGGCGACGATGCGGGCAAGCGGTTCACGGTGAGCTTCGGCGACGATTCGCGTGCGCGATTGATCCGTCTTCTGTTTGCGCAGAGCCAGGGACCGGTCCCTTCGATTAACCGATTGACGCTGATTGACCCGCTGGGCAAGCAACTACTGCCTGTCCCCGAGGACTTCGCCGAGCTTCGCAAGAATGATCTGTTAGAGATCATGACAGGCGATCAGGTCGCGGTGCGATACACCGACGACCGCTTTGTCACCAGGAGCCGAGAGCGGCACGAGCGTTTCCTCCATGTTGATTTCACCGACGGGAAGATTGAGTTTGCCGACATCGAGCCACGCTTCAGTTCCAGGCATCAGAGCGCCCAGCCCTACCACGAAACGCTGCTGCGCTTTGCATTGAATCAGCCGTTGTCGGTGGTGATCTATGACGCCGATATGGATCAGACAACCGAGCCTGACCGCGTGGCCTGCACGATCACCAGCGGCAGCGGGATGACGCGTAAACTGACCGCGGTGGAGACCGGTCCGTCGACAGGTACCTTCCGCGCCTGGATCACGCCGGTCGCAGAGAACACGTCTGACGTTAAGCAGATCCGTGTTGACCCGGGCGGGCAGTTGACCGCGACCTACCGCGACGCAGAAAACCTCACGCCCGGCGTGGCTTACGACCGCGTGGTGACGCTGCGGCATGCGGCCTTCAGCGAGCCGAAGATCCAGATCGGGCACATGAGTGTCAAGCCGTTTGAGCCCATCGCTGTACCCGGGCAGAAGCCGGCCGAACTCATCAAGCCGCTCAATGAGTTCCTTGCCCCAAGTGAAGTCGCTGCGAGTCTGAACCTTCAGCGTGACACCCGCGACCTGATCAGGACGCGTTATGAGATCAGTCAGAAGTTTCTTGACATGGATCAGGCCCCGGAGTCCGGCCTGGAACTGGTTCTTGGCCGACACGCACTGATCGAAGTCGTCGCCCCGCACCTGGCGTTGGGGCAAGCGTCGGAGATCGCCGTCTATGTCCAGACCGACAGCGGACGCGCCGCGTTGGGCGCCGCGAACACAAGCGGCTTTGACCTGAACGCCCCGGGCACACTCCACTACAACGCCACGCTCAACGCGGGGGTCTTCCACCACCTCGCGCTGCAGCGCGGCGGCTACCACGAGACCTTCGAGGTCAACCGCGGAAGCGACTACGAGCGGATCCAGGCCAGCCTACAGGAGGGACGATTCCGCCTGTCGGTTCCGCTGATCCCCGGCCCGATGCCGACCCGCAGCTTCGCCGACCGCGCCGCGTTTGCGGAGGAAACCCGAGGCAGCGGGCAGACGTATCCCTACGGCCTGCGGGTCAAGGCGGGCGAACGCATCCACGTCGGCGTGTCCTACACCGACGCGAACGGCAAGAAACAGTGGGCCACCGCATCGGCCAGAGTCACGACTCACCCGCTCCTGGACGTCATGCAGGAAGACTACCGCGAGTCGATGACCTCGGCCCACGTCGGAGAAAAACTGTGCGTCCGCGTCGTCGATCCAGCCGCAGACACAAGCGATGAGCGTGATGCGGTGCGCGTCTACATGCAGTCCAAGTCCGGTCAGAAGGACTACGCGAACCTGCGAGAGACCGACACCCACTCGGGCATTTTCAAGGCCGTCTTTCAACTCACCTACACCCCGGCCCAGGCGCAGGACGGTGGTCCCGCAGCAGGCTATGACGTGGGGCAGTTGGGCTTCCCCGTGGTGTATGGCGACACGGTGGGCGTGAAGTACACCGACGCCCTGGGCCGCGACACGCCGCCGCAGTTCATCGAATTGGCCAAGGGTTCCGACGGATCGATCTCTCCGTTCTCCAAGCAGTATGACGACAGCGAAACCGCGACGAGGACGCAGTTCGCGATGGCCGAGAGCTTCCTTGAACTGGCCCGTCAGCACCGCAAGCACGGGGAGCAAGAGCAGGCCAAGCGCGAGTTTGATCGCGCCAAGCAGTTGCTCGCCAGCACGATCGCACAGTTCACCGACCCGGAGACCCGCGCCCACGCCGAGTACCTGCTGGGCAACCTCACCATGGAGGATGCCGAAGCGACGCAGGACAAGCCGTTGCAGGCCGAGCGTTATCACGCGGCCCTGGCGCGGTTCATGAAAGTCACCGGCACGTACGCGGATTCTCCGTTCGCCTCGCAGTCCCAGTTCAAGATCGCGGTGATCTATGAACGGCTCGGCGAGCCCGATATTGCGGCGCAGGAATACGTCAAGCTCGCGTACAAGTACCCCGAGTCCGAGCACCTGGCGACGTCGATGGCCCGCCTGGGCACGCACTTTCAGCGTAAAGCCGTCGAGTACGAGACCCGGGCCAAGCCGCTGCTGGAAGATGTGAACAACAAGGACGCGATCTTCGAGGGCGAGGTGCTCAAGAAGCTGTCGGTGAAGGAGTACGTCAAGGCCGCTCAGATCTTTGAACGCTTGCAGACACGCTTCCCGAGCCACGAACTGGCGGGGACTGCGGGCCTGCGCGCGGGACAGATCTACATGCGTGCCGGGGATTATGCTCAAGCCGTCAAGGCCCTCAAGAGCGTGATCGATAACGAGAGCTACGACGGCGTGACGCTACGCAGTGAGGCGATGTACTGGGCGGGCATGAGCCACCAGTCGCTGCGTGAAGACCTCCTCGCGTATGCGTTGTTCAAGCGAATCACGTATGACTTCCCCGAGAGCAAGTGGGCGGCCTACGCGCGCAGCCAACTCTCGACACCCAAGATGCTCCAACTGGATCAGAAGCTCGAGATCGAGCGTCTAGAGGCAGGCCAATGATTCGCCGACGATGTTGCTCATTCTTGACTGCGGTATGTCTGGCGTGTGCTGCCGGGGCGACGCCGCTTGACGATCGCATCGCTTCCTTCAACGACGCGTCCGTGGTGCAGGACCAGGCAAAGGTTTCGCAGCTCTTGAAGGCCGGGATTGATGAGAACCGCAGCGCCGAGGCACTCGTGGCGGTCCAGCCGTGGATCAGCCGCAACCACCTGGACCAGCCCGAGGCCTTGCTCTACGCGGGGCAGGCCGCCGAACGATCCGGCCAATGGCTCGATGCGATCGGCTACTACCAGCGGCTGCTGCAATCACCCAGGCCCGACAGGAAGCTCGCCGATCCCGCCGCCGACGCGGCCTACCGACTGCTGCTGGGCGCTGTCGGTGATGCGAATGCGGCGTACCTGTTCATGCGCAAGGACGGCAACACGATCCGTTCCTTCGGACAGACCAAACGCTATGACCGCTGGTTCCTCGATCAGGCCAGGACTCGCCGTGACCTGGTCGCGGCAGCAGACCGCCTGGCGGTGATCGCATCGGATGGTGCAGTCGATTTAGCGTTGTTTGCCGGCGATTTTGATTGGCTCGCCACGGAACTCGAACATTTTCGCATCGAAGCACCCGAGGTCTACGAAGCCGCCCGGCGCGCTGCCGATGCCGCTCGGACGCCGGCGATCTTCAAGGCCCGGTTGAATTGGGCCGCAGCGGTGATGCCCTACAACCAGAAACTCGACGACCTGCGTAACGCCAATGCGCCGGCCGAACCCGGGCTGACCGATGGCCCCCTCGCGGCCGCGGCGAAGCTGATCCAGGTGAGCCCCGACCACGTGCTTCTGGTCGCGAAGGGCTGGGGCACCGAGTACGACCACCAGCACTCGGGCAACTGCCAGAAACGATTTGACATCGAGCGGCAGCGTAAACTCGAGCAACTGCTTAGTGCCCTGCCGCGCATGTCAGCGGACAAGCGCGACGATCTGCTGGCAACCCAGATCGCCCAGGGCCGAGTGACATTCGACGCGCAAGCGATCCGCGACGCGGTCGTGAAGTACCCCGAGAGCTTCAATACCCTTACCGCTGCAAACGTCAGACTCTTCGTCAAGGAGCGGACCACTGTCCAAGACGCCAAGGCCCTGGCCCCGCTGCTGGCCCGCAACCCGCACCCGGACGCGGCGCTGATCCGCGCGATTGCCGTCAGCGGCAGCCTCGAGTTCACCGCGATTGCTCAAGCGATGATCAAGAGCGAGGCCTGGCGTTTCAGCGAGACCAAGACGCCCATCGAATTGGCGTTCCGCAGCTCAACGACGCAGGGGGCTGATCTGAAATCCGTTGCCAGTCAGTTCACAGCCCTGGCCGACGGCCATGCCCAACTGAAACAGCAGATCGACAGCAAAGCCCAAAGCACCCAGCGACTTGCCGCATTCAACACGCTGCGGAGCGACCTGCTCGGATCAACGCCATCGATCCCCGGCGGACTGCAGCTCTGGGACGAGCTGTTTCAGAATGCACCGGATGACGACACGATCACCATGATCAAGACGCTGGTGGCAGACCTGGGTATCGAGGGCCAGGACCTGCTCAAGCGGGCACTGACCCACGCCGGTTTCGGGCCCAATAACGCGGGCAGGATGCCCTGGCAGGGGCAGGTACATGACAACCAGTTCCGCTATCACCGCGCTGGGGTTCAGCAGTCGGCCGGTGAACTCATCAAGCACCTCCAGGGGCTGCTCGAACAACAGATCGCCGCGAACCAGCTCTCAAGGCCGGTCTTTGGCATGTGGCTGCACACCGCCGATCCGAATGATGCCGATGCGAGAGCGTTGATGAAAGCCGCCCTTGCTTCACCGGCCTACAACACGCTGGACCGCAGCTACCACCTCGCTGCTGCCGATCAATTTCACTTCGGCTCCTTGGCGATGACGCCGGCGATGGCTCAGGCATCGCCCCACCACATCAGCGAGCCGTTGCTTGCACTACCCCAGGGTGCGGATGCGAAAGCGATCGAAGCGGCGCTGGACGCGGCGCTCAAGCGTGCCGCCGCC
Organism: Phycisphaeraceae bacterium; assembly: GCA_041736655.1. GTDB lineage: Bacteria > Planctomycetota > Phycisphaerae > Phycisphaerales > Phycisphaeraceae > JAHQVV01. The sequence continues at coordinate 15,270 of JBGSTE010000477.1, forward strand.
GCTACCCAGCCGGTCGTTATCCTCGGACTTGACCCGGTCGCTTCGCTGCCGCAGTGGAGCGATAAGACCCGTGCGCTGGTGCTTTCACTGTTCAAGGATAACGGCCCACTGGGCGAATACCCCGCAGGCCAGGGCTATGAGAAACTGCTGCAACGTCTTGCCGGGGAATTGATGGGCAAGCAATTGTGGCGTGAGGCCGAGCCTTATGCCGCGGGCCTGTGGACGGCGGCAGCCGCAACGGATGACGGGCGACACTACCGTGGCGCAGCGTCACTGATCCAACTGGCCGAGGCCGCGCTGCAGGCGGATTCGATGTCGGCCGCGATGGCGCTTTCCCGCAGCGGCCTGGGAAGCAGGGCCGGGCGAGCGATGGCGACGAAGACGGACCCCGACCTGCAACAACTCATGGGGCGGCTGAGCCAGGTGCAGGGCCGGTCCGCCATCGCGATGGGCATCATCGATATCCCGGTCGATGAGCGTGACCCGTCCTACCCGATCTACAAGTCGCAGGCGGAGTTCGCCCTTGGCAATACCGGCGCGGCGTGGGAACTGTATGAAAAGAACAGCGCGCAGGTTTTGCCCATCATCCGCAATCTCACGGTGCCCTACTGCCTCTGGCTTCTGGAACGGGACATCGAGTCACGCACGACAGATCGTGCCGAGGCACTGATCAAAGAGCTGACCGTCTGGTCACGACAGGCCCCGGGCGCGTTCACCGCGACGCAGGAAGGCGAACTGAAGATCGCGTACGCCGACGCGGCCTATCAGAAGGGTGCGTTGCAGACGGCCAAGGCCTGGTACCGTCGCGTCGCCGATGCGGAGGAATACAGGAACAGCCCGCTGCAGTACGAGGCGATGCTGCGTTCGGTACGCGTTGACCGCGCGAGCAAGGACTTCGGCAGCGCCATGGCCGAGTTGGATACGCTGATGCTGGTGCGAGATCAGGACCTGAGGACGCGGGTGCATTTCGCACGCGCCGAGGTGCTGTTCGATCAGGAACGCTACGCCGACGCATTCAATGAAGCCTCGGCGGTCCTCAAGCGTGACCCGAGCCACCCCGACGCGTTGATCCTCATCGGTCAGGCGCAGTTGCAGATGCGTAAACTCGTCGATGCCTCGGAGATCGAACTCGGTGTCTCACGCGATCAGAAACTCATCGTGCCCGGTGAGATTATCAAGATCAACCTCAGCGACCCGGCCCTGAACATCTCGGGCGTCGGGGCCGAGATCGAGGTCGAGATCTGGACCAAGTCCGGCGACCGCGAGCGCATCATGCTCTATCAACTGGGCGACGACAAGACCAAGTTCCGGGCCGAGATCCCCACGCAACTGGGCAAACGCCAGCCCGGCGACAAGGTGCTTCAGGTTCTCGGTCGGGATGAAATCCAGTACGGCTACTCCACGCGTTTCCGCGAGAAGATGACCGACCTGCCGCCGGACCCCGAGGTCGTCATCTCGATCGCGTCCGATGCGGTGCTCTCGGCCTCGGCCGGCGCGTTCCCGCCACGCGAGGGCGAACGCAAACTCGATCTCCAGGAACTCGGCGTTTCCACCGCGCAGCAGGCCCTGGGCACACGGCAGGTCCGCCCGGGCAACCCCGTCTACCTCCGCGTCACCGACCCGGACCAGAGCAAGACCGAT
>JBGSTE010000479.1:0-3852 GCA_041736655.1 Phycisphaeraceae bacterium
TCCCCCGGCCCCTCCCTCCAGGGAGGGGGGTTTAATAACGCATCCCTCATGCATGCGGACACCCTGGCCGCGCTGACTGCTGGGCTCTCGATCCACGCGCTGCGGCAACTGCTGGTCCACTCCGCCTACACGCAGAAGCCGATCACGGCAGACGAAATTATCGCGCAGGTCGAGTCCTACATCCTTGGCCAGCTCGGCGAAGATGTTGTTGAATTCTCCAAGCCGGCACACACGCTCGAGCACGTGATCGGATACACCCGGCTCAAGGCGTTTCTCGCTGAGGAACTGATCCCGCGCATCAAGGCCAGTGGCGATGAAGCCCTTCCGGGCGCGGCGATTGCCGGGCCCATTGGCGCGGGCAAGACGTTCATCTTTGAAGCGGTCGCCGGCTCGCTGGGCCTGCCGGTGCTTGTGCTCAAGAACATCCGCAGCCAGTACTTTGGACAGACGGATGTGATCTTTGAACGCCTGCGTCGCGTGCTCGAAGCGCTGGGCAAGGTCATCCTGTTTGTCGACGAGGCGGACACGCAGTTCGGCGGCGTCGGCAGTGATACCCATGAAACCGAGCGCCGACTCACAGGCAAAATTCAGGCGATGATGAGCGACCCCAGGCTCCGCGGCAAGGTTGTCTGGCTGCTCATGACCGCGCGGATCGAACAGCTCAGCCCCGACATCCGTCGGCCCGGGCGGGTGGGCGATCTCATCATCCCCGTGCTCGATCCCGAACCGGGCAGCGATGATCATCGCGATTTCGTGCAGTGGGTCCTTAAGCCCGTGGGCCTGAGTCACGACGACAACGCGGTCAAACAACTCATCGACCTGACCGAGGGCTACTCGTCCGCCGGCTTCGCGGCCCTGCGCTCGCAGCTCAAGGCGTTCAACATCTTGCGCGGCGGGACGATGACGATGGACGACGTCATCTCGGCGGTGCACGATCAACTGCCTGCCGACATCGGCCCGGCCAGGCGGGTCCAGACGCTCCAGGCCCTGGTCAACTGCACGCGACGATCGCTGCTGCCGGACCCGGAGGTCAGCGACGAGGTCCGCCAGGCCTGGTCGCGGGAGTTGCAGAGTTTATCGCGGTAGGGTGATGCATGATTTCAGGGGGGCAGTTATGGGAGGGCGAGGCTCCTGCCGAGCCGGGAATCTTCTGGCACGTGCGGCTCGGCAGGAGCCTCGCCCTCCCTGTGAATGAGCATCTTGACGCGTTCTGCTTGCCGCAGCGGGCGCGACGGGCGTATGATGTCTTAAGCGCCTGGCCGGCACATTCGGGAGCTTGCCATGCGCAAGGGATCATTCAATATCGTTCACCTGGGCATCGCGGTGCTGGTGGTTGTGGCGTTGCTAGCGATTTTGTTTCCGCTGTTGCAGTCGCATCAACGCGATAGAAGACATCGTCCCGAAAGCAGTCAGTTGCGTGGCATCTTTCAGGGCTTAGTGACCTACGCGAACTCCAACAAGAACTGGTACCCGGGTTTGAACTCAAAGGGCGAGTATCTCATCGCCGATCCGATCACACAGGACACCCCGTTGAGAGAGCAGGACATTCTCAAGCCTCAGTTCGGGATTGCGGTCGAAGGACGGTACGCGATCCTCCTGCACGGTGAGTTTTTCACGCCTGATTACGCGATCAGCCCGTCCGAGTCCGACGCGACAATTAAGCCTTGGTCCGAGACGGGCCCGCTCACAGCCAAGCACTATTCGTACGCGATGCTGCAGGTCCCCGAAGCTGGCGACAGGCACGACGAGTGGAAACAGACGCTGAGCAGCCAGGCCATCGTTGTGTCTGACCGCAATACGGGCACCGCCGAACTGCCGAACAGCATCCACAGCGATGGGAGTCAGGGCTGGATGGGCCGGGTGTTGTGGAATGACAACTTTGTTGGTTTTGAGGCGAGCCCGGTCTTTGAGACAAAGTACGGCAAGAGTCAGTTGAACAAGAACGATCATTTGTTCACCGCGGATAGCACGTCTGACGCACTCATGGTCCACACAGGCAACTGAGAGGAGCCATCACATGCAAGGCAAAGGAATGACTCTGAAAGATATCGCTGCGGTGCTCCTGCTCACCGTCTTCATCCTCGCGTTAACCATCCCGATGAATACGGCTGCGGGGCGAACCAGTCGAAGGATGGTGAATACAACCCAATTACGCGGAATCCACCAAGGCTTAGTTACTCACGCCAACTCAAATAAGAGCAGGTTTGCGGGCTTGGATAGTAAGGGGGCGATCGCGACCAGGCCGATAGTTTTTCGACAGGCTCAGTGCAATTCACCCAGCCCGGTGGGATTGCCGTCGAGCAGCGCTTCGCGGAACTGCTGGCGGGCGAGTTTTTCACGCCGGACTATGTCTTTTCACCTTACGAGAGCGACCCTTCGATCACTCTCTGGCCGGGCAATGTGCCGGTCACTTCCAGTCATTACTCGTACGCGATGTTGCAAGTCCCTCTTTCTGGCGGGCGCAATAGCGAGTGGCGCCAGACACTCAACGCCCAAGCGGTGATCCTCAGCGATCGCAACACCGGAACCGCGACCAGCACCTATGGACTGCGTAACAGTGACTCTGTTTCTTCTAGCACCTTTGGCTGTACGAATAGAAGCAGGCAGCCCTATCTCAAGCTGGGACACTGGGTAGGCGATGTGCTTTGGAACGATAACCACGTCGAATTTCTAGACATCGACAACCCGGACACGCGGTATGACTCTGTGCTAACTCCAGGCGACCGCTTATTTGAATCATCCACGAAAGATGATGCATTTCTGATCCATACGGGGAATTGACTGGGTTTACAGGGCGTTCCCTGTCGGCCGATACGCCGGGGCGTCCACGTTAACTGCACGGCTCCTGTTAGGTGTCACACCCCGCTTGCCCTTGCAAAACAGACTTGGTATATTGCTCGGCTCGCTTCAACCCGACCGGGTCGGCGACCTACCCTCACGATAGCCCGACTGACGCAGACAGGACGCCTACCATGGCCAAGAAAGAGATTACCTCGGTCTTCAAGATCCAGGCCCCCGGCGGCACCGCGACCCCCGCGCCGCCGATCGGACCGGCCCTGGGCGCCAACGGCGTCAACCCCGGCCAGTTCATCACCCAGTTCAACGCCGCCACCAAGCACCTCAACGGCAAGCCCGTGGGCGTGGTCATCACGGTCTATAAGGACCGCACCTTCGAGTTCGAAGTCAAGAGCCCGCCGGCCGCGGTCTTGGTGATGGATGCTGCCGGTGTCGAGAAGGGCTCGGGCACGCCCAACAAGGCCAAGATCGGCAAGGTCACGCAGGCCCAGCTCCGCAAGATCGCGGAGGAAAAGGCCAAGGAAATGACCGGCCACAGCGTGGAAGCCATGATGCGCACCATCGCCGGCACCGCCCGGTCGATGGGCGTTGAAGTGGTCGACTGAATTGACGTGTGCTAAGCCGTAAGCGGCTTAGGTTGTGATAACCGAAAGAACCCGCCAACCACGAGCGGATGAATCGTGGGAGACGCGCCCCACGCCCGAAGGTTTCAAGACCGGCCGGCCTGGGCAACTCGAAAGGAAACGACGATGGCATTGCGTAAACCCGGCAAGCGTTACACCTCCGACCTGGAGCGTGCGACCAACGACCCCGTCCCGCTGGTTGAAGCGGTCAACCGGGTCAAATCCTTCAAGAAAACCAAGTTTGATCAGACGATCGAGCTGTGCATGCACCTGGGGATCGACACCAAGCAGGCCGATCAGATGCTGCGCGGGGCGATTTCGCTGCCGCACGGCGTGGGTGGCGCGGCCAAGCGCGTGATCGCGTTCGTGTCCAGCGACAAGGTTGCGGCGGCCAAGGCTGCCGGGGCCGTGGAAGCCGGGGCCGAGGAACTGG
>JBGSTE010000535.1:0-1663 GCA_041736655.1 Phycisphaeraceae bacterium
GTCAGGTCGTTCTCAACCATCAGGCCGATGAGTTTTTCGAGTTTTTTCAGGTCGATCATGTTGGGCTCTCAGCTCTCAGCTATCAGCTATCAGCTATCAGCTATCAGCTATCAGTCAAGCCTGCAATCAACCGGCAATGAAGGTGCCTCGGGCTGATTGCTGAAAGCTGATGGCTGATGGCTGACAACTACGTTTAGATGATGGTCCATTCCAGTTCCGTCGGCAAGTCGCAGAGGTTCTGGGCACCGGTCTTGGTCACCAGGATGTCGTCTTCCAGTCTCACCCCGCCCTTGTCGCCAAGGTAGATGCCCGGCTCGATCGTGACGACCTGACCCGGTTCGAGGACGCGGTCGGCGTGCTGACCCAGGCCCGGCTGCTCGTGGACGTTGAGCCCGATGCCGTGGCCCAGGCCATGCACGAGCTTGTGGCCGTACTTCTTCATCACGTTACGCGAGGCGTCGTCGACTTCCTTGAGCGACACGCCCGGGCCGATGGCGTCGATGCCCGCGTGCATCGCTTCCTCGACGACCTTGTAAATCTCGGCGATGTGCTTCTTGGGCTTACCCATATTGATCACGCGCGTCATGTCCGAGATGTAGCCCTTGTAGCACGCGCCCCAGTCGATGAGGATGTTGGAGTTGCTCTTGAGTTTCTGCCGGCCGGGGATCGCGTGGTTGTGGCTGGAGTGGCCGTCGAAGGCGACGATGGTGTTAAAGCCCGGGCCGTCGGCGCCGAGGCAGCGCATGCGGTACTCGAGGAAGGCGCAGACTTCCAGCTCCGTCATGCCGACCTTGATGTAGTCGCGGGTCTCGGTGAAGGCGATCTGCTGGATGCGGACCGCCTCGCGGATGTTGTTGATTTCGCCGGCGTCCTTAACCGATCGCTGCATGATGAGCTTGTCGTCGTAGTCGGTGACGCGCTTAGCGCCGATGGACTTGGCGATCTGCTTGCGGGTGGTGACGGTCAGGTGCGGCGCCTGCACGCCGACCTTCTTGATGTTGCGCTTACCCAGCAGTTCGGCGGTGGACTCGGCGAGGGTCTGCCGGCCTTTTTTGCCGGTGCCGCGGATCCAGACCTTCACGTGCGGGGCCTCCTGGGGGATGTGGTCCAGGAATCGCATGTCGGAGATGACGGTCAGGCCTGAGCCGGTGGCCGGGACGTAGCACCACGAGTCATCGCCGATGAATCCGGTGAGGTAGCGGATGTCGCGTGGGTTGGAGAGGATCATGCCGTCGAGCTGGTCGGCCTTGAGGCGCGACTGGAATTGCCTGACGCGTGCGTCCAGGTGTGCAGGTGCTTTGGTCTTGGCGGTTCGTTTGCGTGTGGATCGTTTAGCCATGGGCGGGAGTCTAGCGAAAGTTGGTTTGTGCAGGTGCGAAAGGTTAGCAGTGTAATGCCAAGGGCAGGTGCCGTCGCAGGCGGTCGGCCAGCGACCTATACTGCTCTCGGTGAAGGCTATCGCCCGGATCGATTCAGACCCTAAATAAAAAAGAACCATGACCCCGCCCGACGACTCCCCGATCCTGCACGTTGACGACGACTGGAAAGCCCAGGCCCAGGCTGAGAAGGCCCGGCTTGCCGAGAAGGAAAAGGCCACGAAGCAGCAGCCTGCCGCGCCGGGCGCCGCGTCCGCCGCGCCAGCCGGTGCCAAGCGCGAAGCAGG
>JBGSTE010000554.1:0-5149 GCA_041736655.1 Phycisphaeraceae bacterium
CCGCATGCGCGGGTTCAACACGCTCTGGATGCCCGGCACCGACCACGCGGGCATCGCCACCCAGACCGTCGTCGACAAGCGACTCCAGCAGGAAGGCAAGCCCGCGCTCAAGGAGTACAAGCAGCAAGAGCTCGAAGGCAAGGACGGCCGAGGGCAATTCATCGCCCGTGTCACCGCATGGAAAGACGAGTACGAAGAGACCATCACCAACCAGCTCAAGGAGATGGGCTGTAGTTGCGACTGGGACCGCCAGCGCTTCACGATGGACGACCAGTGCGCCAAGGCGGTGCGCGAGGCGTTCTTCCAGCTCTTCAAGGACGGCCTGATCTACCGCGGCAAGCGCCTGGTCAACTGGGACCCGGTGAGCCAGACCGCGCTGGCCGACGACGAAGTCGAGATGCAGGAGATTGATGGCAACTTCTATTACATGAAGTACCCGGTGTGCGATGCGCAGGGCAACTTGACCGGCGAGTTTGCCACCGTGGCAACGACGCGACCCGAGACGATGCTCGGCGACACCGCTGTGGCCGTGAACCCGAGCGACGCCCCGCGCGCCAAGTACATCGGCCAGTTCGTCAGGCTACCCATCGTCAACCGCGTGATCCCCATCATCGCCGACGACTACGTGGTGATCCCGCTGACCGACGCCGACGCTGAGCGCAGCGAAGCGTCTGGTACCCCCATCGACAACAAAGCGAAGATGGCCTCGGGCTTCCTCAAAGTCACCCCCGCCCACGACCCCAACGACTACGAGATCGGCCAGCGCCACAACCTGGCCATCATCAACGTCATGGCCCCCGACGCCAGCATATCTTTTGCATATGGATGGCCGGTTGAGAAATGCACAGAGAATAATACTGATCTTGAAGCCTTGATTGGACTGTCCCGTGAAGAGGCGCGTAAGGCAGTCGTGAAGTGGTTCAAGGCCAACGACCTGATGGCCGAGGTCAAGCCTTACCGCCACGCCGTGGGGCACAGCTACCGCAGCCACGTGCCGATCGAGCCGTACTACACCGACCAGTGGTACGTCAAGGTCACAGACGATAAGCTGAGAGGAGCAGCTCTTCGCGCGATGGCAAACAACCAACGCGAGCAATCGGATGACGGATCATTCAAGACCGATGAGCAGGGCGAGTTATCCTTCACACCCAGTCGCTACGCCAAAACCTTCCAGACTTGGCATGAAAACATCCGCGACTGGTGTATTTCACGCCAACTCTGGTGGGGGCATCGGATCCCTGTTTGGTTCGTCGCAATTCTTAGTCCCAATGGGAGAGACTCTGAACTTATACTTCGCAAGTACCTTGCAGAAGTAGGGCTTGAAGATCAAGTTGTCATTCGCAAGCCCGAAACGCATTCATTTCTTGAAGTCTGCACTCATAGCCAAGAAGTTGATTTAGCACTTGGTTACCTAGGAACATTCAGGCAAAAACCTTTGGTTTCAGTCCGTGAGGAAGAGCTTGAATCTGATCGAAATCAGATTCTGAAACAAGCTCCTAAACTCAGTTCCGTCGAAGAAACTGCCAAGAGTATTGGTGAGTTCCTATCGTTTTCAGAACAAGACCCCGACGTCCTCGACACCTGGTTCTCTTCCGCACTCTGGCCGCTCTCAACCATGGGCTGGCCCGACAACACGCCGGAGCTTGCCAAGTGGAACCCGACGTCCGTCCTCTGCACGGCCCGCGAGATCATCACGCTGTGGGTCTCGCGGATGGTCATGTTTAATCGCTACTTCAAGCATGGCGATCTGCCGTTCAAGGATGTGTTCATCCACGCGATGATTCAGGATGGGCACGGGCAGAAGATGAGTAAGTCGCTGGGCAATGGCGTGGACCCGATGGACATCATCCACAGCCACGGGGCCGACGCCATGCGCTACACGCTCACCAAGATCACCACGCAGACTCAGGACGTCCGCCTGCCGGTGGACATGGTCGACCCGCACACCGGCGAGACGTTCACGCCCGAATACATCACCGCAAGCGGCGGCGTGAAGGTCGCAGCGCCCGAGCAGACCTACAAGGGCAAGAAGATGGTCTCCAGCTACGGCGTTGCCTCGGGCAAGGCCAGGCCGACCGATGACGCGCCGCTGGCCCGTAACAGCTCGGAAAAATTCGACGAGGGCCAGCGCTTTGCCAACAAGCTCTGGAACGCGTTCCGCTTTGCCCTTGCGAATCTTGAAAATCTAAGCGGAAGCCCGCGCCGTGACGGCGTGGGCTTCGCGGATGCAAAGGGTCTGGCACTCGCCGACCGCTGGATTCTCAACCAGCTCACGAAGACGATCGGCGCGGTCGACAGCGCGCTGCGTGAGTATCGCTTCAGCGACTACGCCACGGCCGTGTACGACTTCTTCTGGCGTGACCTGTGCGACTGGTACATCGAGATCGTCAAGCGAACGGTGAAGGAGAGCCCCGCGCAGCAGCAGGTGCTGGCGACGTGTCTGGACGCTTCGCTTCGGCTGTTGCATCCCGCGATGCCGTTCATCACCGAACGGCTGTGGCAGGCGCTCAATAGCCAGGTGCCGGCGGCATGGCGCGGGCTGGCGGGCTTTGAACTTAAGCCCAGCGAGATGTTGATTCGGGCCGCCTGGCCCAAGGCCGACAGCGCGCTCTTGGACACCGACGCCGAGCGTGACTTTGAACTCATCCGCACGATCATCATCAAGATCCGCGAGGCCCGCACCGCCTACAAGATCCCGCCACGCCAGGAGGTGCAAGCGACCACGCAGGCCCCAGCCCCGATCGCGTCGCTGCTGCTGACCAACCGCAACATCACCCAGCCGCTGACTGGTTGCATCGGTCGCGGCGTCGGGCCACACGTCGATCGCCCGGCCAACTCGGCGGCAGTACTCGTCGGCGAGGTGACGGTGTACCTGCACGACGTCGTCGACGCCCAGACCGAAAAGGCCAGGCTCACCAAACTCCTTGCCGACAAGGAAAAACAGGTCAAGACCCTCGATGGCCGGCTGAGTAACGCCAAGTACGTCAGCAGCGCCCCAGCCCACCTCGTGCAGGAAACCCGCGATCAGCATGCGGCGGCAATCAGGGAGCTTGAGCAGGTGCAGCAGCAGATCGCAGAGCTGGGTTAGTTGGTAGGTTTTTGCTTAGTCATGTCGTATACTTCAAGTAGCGATGGCTGAAGACCGAACCCAATCCGGTACACCCGCCGACCCGCGTGAGATGACGCTGGAGGAGATCCTCGCGCTGCCGTGCCCCAAGCCGACGTTCCCGGAGCAGAACGCGGACGGTGTGGATCTGTCGTTGATCCGCACCACGTTGAACTTGAGCGTCGAAGAGCGCATCCGCCGGGGCGACCGCTTCCGCTATGAAATCGAAGGTTTCCGTCACCATGTCAAGCGCGTCTGACCCTGCTGGTTTCGAAAAAGTGCTGGACCTGCTGATTCGGCACGGCGTGAGGTTTATCGTTATTGGCGGGCAAGCCGAGCAGATTATGGGCAGCCCGCGTGTCACCTATGACGCGGACCTGTGCTACGAGCGCTCTGCCGAAAACCTCGAACACCTGGCGTCTGCACTGAAAGAACTCAAGCCCACCCTCCGCGGCGCTCCGCCCGATCTTCCATTTATCCTTGATGCCAGATCGCTGGCGCTTGGCAACAACTTCACCTTTAATACACCCTTGATCCCCCTTGATCTACTTGGCTGGGTCGAGCCGATCGGCACTTATGACGACCTGATCAAGAACGCTGAGCGACACGCATACAAGGGTATTGAGCTCTCCGTGATTGCCTTGGACGACCTCATCCGTATCAAAGAACACATCAACCGCCCGAAGGACCGTGATTCGCTGTTCCAACTGCGGGCTATCAAGCAGGTGCGAGAGGAGCGGGGTTGACATGAATGTCCCGATGCTTGACCGAGAATTAATTTCTAGGATAAAAAAGGCGTTTCGAAATGTTCGACTCGATGATGGCATCGGTCTGCATCAGGCCAGGTCAATCGACGATTGTGGGTCCGATTCAGAGCAAAGACGAGCAAGACGGGGGGATCAAAAACATGACTGGGGACAGATCGCGCCAGACGAACTGAATCGGTACTTCAGCAGTTTATATTTCATGGACTCAAAAGGTGTCAGATTTCATCTTCCTGCATTTATAATCAATGAACTGTCTGGTCTGCAAACCAACGGAGAGCTGATGTCTCTTTTAACGAAAGTTGGTGATGAACATGGCAATGATCGATTCAGTGCCCTATCGATTCAGCAACGAGAAGTGATCGCGGAGTATATGTCCAAGAGCCTGGAGCAAGAGTATTACGCAGCGTGGTGGGAGGATATCAAAACGGCTTTAGATCAATACTGGCGATCGGCGCAGTAATTCAGAGTCTTCATTACTCCACAGTAGCCCGGCCTACGACGCGACAATCACACATCAATCTCCTCCGCCTGGTCTGCGTGTTCCATGATGAAGCGGAATCGGGCCGATGGGTCTTTGCCCATCAGGTCGCTCATCACGCGGTCGGTCTCCAACGGGTCGGCGATCTCCACGCGCAGCATGCGGCGGGTCTTGGGGTTGAGCGTCGTCTCCCACAGGACCTTGGGCATCATCTCGCCTAAACCTTTGAAGCGCGTGATGTCGACCTTGCTGTTGCTCTTTTCGTGCTGCTTGAGAATGCGCTCACGGTCCGCTTCGTCCGCGGCCCAGTAGGTGTCCTTGGCGATGTCGATGCGAAAGAGCGGCGGCAGGGCGATGAACAGCCGGCCGTCGCGGATCAAATCAGGAAGATGGCGGTAGAAAAAAGTCAGCAGGAGCGTGGTGATGTGGTGGCCGTCGGAGTCGGCGTCGGCCAGGAGGATGATCCGCTGATAGCGCAGGTTGGCGAGGCTGAAGTTGTTGCCGATGCCGCAGCCCATCGCGGTGATCAGGTCGCCGATTTCCTTGTTTTCAACGACTTTACTCAGCGCTACGGACTCGGTGTTGAGCACCTTGCCGCGCAGGGGCAGGATCGCCTGGTGGCTGCGGTCCCGGCCCTGCTTGGCGCTGCCCCCGGCCGAGTCGCCCTCGACGATGAACAGCTCCGAGTCCGCGCGGTTGTTGCTGTGACAATCGCTGAGCTTGCCCGGCAGGGTCAGCCGGCTCGTCGCGCTCTTGCGTGACACCGCGGCGCTGGCGGCACGCGACGCGGCCCGGGCC
>JBGSTE010000617.1:0-9018 GCA_041736655.1 Phycisphaeraceae bacterium
CGCTGACGCATGAGTTCCTTGGCCTGTTCGATCGCCTTTTCGTCAAGCCCGCCGGCGATCTCTTCAGCCTGCTTGGCGACCACCTGCCGAAGCGAATCCATCTGCGACTGCACCTGCGCCTCGATACGCGCCGGCAGTTGCGACGCCAGCGCGTCGGCCTTGGCCTTGGCATCCGAGACGATCTGGTCGAACCGGCTGGTCAGCGGCGCCAAAGCCTCTTCCACATCCACATCCAGCTCGGCGATCTTCGCCTGGATCGCCTTCTCGATCTGCGCCTGGCGGGCCTGCATGTGACGGTCCAGCTCGGCCTTGACGGGCACGGCCATGTCGGCGGCCTGTTCCTTGGCGGCACGCAGTGCGCCCAGCAGGTGCTTGTCCACCGCTTCGCCCGCCTGCTTGTGCATCTGCTGCATCCGCGCGATCCGCCGGTCGATCTGCTCATCGAGCTCGGTGAGCTGCTTAAGCCGGGCGGCGATCGGGCCCTCGTATTCAGAGAGGTGCTGGCGGACATCTTCGACGACCTGGCCGGCGGACATACGGACGTGCTGCTTGGCGGCGTCGACGTGGGCCTTGAAGTGCCGGGCCTGCTCGACCTGGGTCATGAACGCGGTGGTCGTCTCGGTGATCGTGTGTCGCAGCGATTCGAGATACTTCGTTCGGCTGTCGATGTCTTCCTGGGCCTGCTCGAGGCTGTGGAGCTTGTCATCGACCAGTTGGTTGAGGCGTTGGACCTGCTCGGTCAGTTCGTCGAGGCGCGGGGCGTTGGCGTCGGGCGCGTAGGACGATGCTGCGGCGCTGCCTTTGACCGGCAGGTCGGCCGTGTGCTTGAATAGGCGTGCGAGCTTGAGCCGTTCCTCGCGGGCGCGGTCGGCGGCCAGCCGCAGCTCATCGAGCAGCGCCTGGCTGGAGGCCTGCGGCGAGTTGGCGGGAGTCTGAGATTGGCCTGGGCTGATCGGTGACATGGGCAAGCCCTCCGCAAGTGGGGCAGAATAAATCGCTCGCCCCGCATAACGCGAGGCGTATCAAGGACCCCTTACATCGGCTTATCGGCCCGCTTATCCGGCATCGTGTAAAACAAGACGGTCCGACCAGTTATCGGGCGATCGGGCTGTGCGTGATCGTGATTCACCACATTCGTATCCAAGCCGGGCTGCCAAGGACGCCAGGACCGCCAGGCAGAAGGCAAGCTGGAACATGTGACCTGATGATGGAACCGTTGTTCCGGCCGATGGGTCTGACCGGCGCGGCGTAGCCGCGTCGCTTCATAAGATGCGCGGTCGAACACACGGAGCGACACGGCTACGCCGCGCACCGCCCACCCTCACTTGTCATCCTTCGGCGGATTGGCCACCACACTCGCCGGCTCACAGACCAGGCGGATGCCGGTGACATAAAAGTCGCTGTACCAGTACCGGCTCTTAGGAAACTGAGGGTAACTCGCGCTCCAGACCTCGACGTCTTCGATTTTCCGCCAATCCGCAGTCAACTCTTCACGCGGTGTGAAGATCGACCCCCCAACGACAATGCGTTGTTCACCGGTGTTGGTGACCCACTCTGCGACACCGCCGAGCATGTCGTGAAGCCCGATGGCGTTAGGCTTTCTCGATCCCGCCCGGCTGGTTATCTGCAAATCGTCATTCTCACGCTTGGGCGAGTTTCCCGCGTGCCACGCGTATTCGTCGATGTCCGCCGGCACACCGCCACCGAGTTTGAGCGCATGTTGCCACTCCTGGATTGTCGGCAGACGATAACGACGCCCCGTCTTTTCGCTGACCCACTTGCAGTAGGCCTGCGCGGTACGAAGCGACATTGCCATCGCCGGGTTCTCCGCTTCGGAGACCTGGATAATCATACTTGGTTCGCCAAAGACCACTGAGGGATGAAAGCCATCATTGATGAGTTGTGAGCTCTCCTCCGCGCTTAAGCCATAACCCTCCATCCAATTACGGAGCATCTTCCATCTCACTTCGTTCTGACTCATATAAAAAGGCCCGACACCCGCGTTCGAATCGCCGGGAACAAGCACCATCTCAAACGGTGCCTCACCGCCGATGATCGGCACCGCGTCGGTAAACTTCTTTGGGAATGCGTCCTCGTCGACCTGTACAGACTTGTTCACTGCCCCGCTATTGGCTAACCGATCAGTCGCTTCCTCAAGCAGCTCGATACGGCGGACCATGCCCTCAAGCCGTTTTCTCTCGACATCCGCAATCCGCAGCCGCTCCTGCTGCGCCTCGACCACCTGCGCCAACTCGCTGAGCACTGCCAGCGGGTCCGGCGAGGCGTTGACGCGGACGGTCAATTTCACTTCGTCGTCAACCTTTGAGACAACGCTGCCTAGTGAGCCGGCGACGCTGGATTCGCGTTTCTCAACCTTGTAATCCGACCGCAGGATCGTGAAGCTGGCATCGAGCGTCAGCGACTGGCCGGAGAAGGAGAGCTTGGCAGGGATCGTCAATGGCTTGGTGATGCCGTTGAGGGTGAATTTTCCGACGAGGTCGTGGGTGTGCGACGGCGTGGCAGCATCGGCGGGCTTGATCGTATCGCTGGTAAAGGTCGCGGTCGGGTGGTTGTCGATATCGAACCATTTTTCTTTGGCGGTGACGGTGTTGGTCAGGCCGGGGGCGTCGGTGCGGAGCGAGCGGGTGTCGAAGACCGCTTCGAGGGCGACCAGCGTCTGGCCCTCGGGTCGATACAGCACCGCCCCGGCAATCTGGTCCCAGGTGCCTTCGTGTTCTTCACGGCCGGCCGGGCCCATGTCCTTGCCGCAGGTGAAGGTGACGCGGGTGTTACCGCCCTGCTGTGCTGCCTTGAGCGCGACGGCCAGGTCGCCGGCCCCTGCATCGACCGATCGGCCGGCGACCTGTTTGATGTCGCTGTAACTGTTCGCGAGGGATTCGTCGGCGTTGTATTCGACTGGCTTGTTAAGGTTAGCGAGCAGGAGCGCCCCGCCGGCGATGGCGAAGTTGATACCCAGCGCGGCGACGAGGGCCGCGGTCGTCTTGCGTGACATGACCGTCTCCGAAAAGGGGTTTTAGATGATGAACCGACGCTGCCCGCCCCGGAATGCGGGCCCCTTGGCGATCGGCCGCAGGGGTACTATGACGAGCCCGCTGGGCACTTATTACACCGCTTGTTTGTCAGAATCTGTCGAACTCGTCACAATGCCACGCTTTCAACGCATGGACGACGTTGAACTCCGCCTCTTTCCCACGCTGGAAGAGAAAGACACCCCGCAAACAGGACCCGCAACCCGGAATACACCCATGGCCAACCTGCACGAAAACTATTTCTTCACCAGCGAATCGGTCTCGATGGGCCACCCCGACAAGGTCGCCGACCAGATCAGCGACGCGGTCCTCGACACGCTCCTGAAGCACGACCCGATGGCCCGTGTCGCCTGTGAAACCTTCGTGACCACCGGCCTGGTCGTCGTCGGCGGTGAGATCACCGTGCACAACACCGCGGCGGAACTGGCACTGGCGAACATCGAGGGCGTGGTGCGCGAGACGATCCGCAAGATCGGCTACACCGGCGACATCGGCATGCAGTTTGACTGCGACAACTGCGGCGTCATCCGCACCATTCACAGCCAGTCCAAAGACATCGCCATGGGCGTCGGCCGAGCCAAGGAAGAAGAACAAGGTGCCGGCGACCAGGGCCTGATGTTCGGTTACGCCTGCCGTGAAACGGCTGAGCTCATGCCGCTGCCCATCGACCTCAGCCACCGCATGGTGGAAAAGCACGCTTTGATCCGCAACAAGAAGAACGGCCCAATCAAGGGCCTGCGACCGGACGCCAAGAGCCAGGTCACCATCGAGTACGACATCGACAACAACCCCGTCCGCATCGACGCGGTCGTCCTCTCCACCCAGCACACCCCGGCGTGGAACGGCCCGACCCAGCAGGCCAAGCTCGGCAAGCTCGTCTTCAAGCACATCATCGAGCCCTGCCTGCCCAAGAAGCTCTACAAGAAGGGCACGAAGCTCGTCTTCAACCCCGGCCCGAAGGCGAAGATCCCCGCAGGCGCACTGAAGGTCTTCGTCAACCCGACGGGCCAGTTTGAGATTGGCGGGCCGCACGGCGACGTGGGTCTGACCGGCCGAAAGATCATCGTCGACACCTACGGCGGCCGCGGCCGTCACGGCGGCGGCGCGTTCAGTGGCAAAGACCCATCGAAGGTCGACCGCAGCGCCGCGTACATGGCCCGCTACATCGCCAAGAACCTGGTGTCCTCGGGCATCTGCGATGTCTGCGAAGTGCAGCTGAGCTACGCGATCGGCGTGGCTGAGCCGACGTCGATCCATATTGACACCTACAAGACCGGCCGGATCCCTGAGCCACAGATCCGCCAGCTCGTGCGCGACCACATCCCGCTGACCCCGGCCGGGATTTTGCGCCACCTGAAGCTGCGTGCCCCGATCTTCTCGCTCACCGCCGCCCACGGCCACTTTGGCCGAAAGCCCGGCACGATCACCGTCAACGGCAAGATGCACGAGACCTTCACATGGGAGAAGACGGACCTGGCCGACAAGCTGAAGAAGGCGGCGGGGTTGTAAGGCTAGTCACTATCAGAAATCCAATCCCTCAGGGGGACAGGCTTTCTTACCTGTCTTCAGGGGGACAGGCATTCCTGCCTGTCTTCAGGGGGACAGGCATTCCTGCCTGTCATTCGGCGAAGCCGAAATCAAAACCACTCGCAATCAGGCCTGCGGCCTGTGACAGGCAGGAATGCCTGTCCCCCTGTGAAGGCAATGCCTGTCACCCCGACTGATTGATATGCTGTTGGAATGGCTGAGCGGAAATTAACCCGCACACGGAGACACCTGCCACACTGGGATCTGCCGGGCAGCAACTACTTCGTCACGTTCCGTGTCGAGCGGGGGACAATGTCCCCGAACGAGAGACAACTTGTTCTGGATCACATCCTTTCAGGGGACGACAAGTTCTATCGTTTGATTGCGGGGGTTGTCATGCCCGACCATGCGCATTTAATTTTTCGCCCCCATGAAGGCTACACCTTGTCTCGCATCATGAAGGGCATCAAAGGGGTCTCAGCGTAGCTTGTCAACGAGGCACGTTCGACCCACGGCACGTTCTGGCAGGATGAATATCACGATCGAATCTTACGATCGGAGAGTGAGGTCATTGAGAAAGTCCGTTACCTGCTCGAAAATCCATTGCGGGCGGGACTAATCAAACAAGATGAAGTTTATCCGTTCATCATTGATAATCTTGAACGCGAGGCGTGAGGCTCAATAAAAGGATATTGCTGCCTGCAAAAGACTGATGGCCTGATTGGTCATTGGGATTCGGCTGCGCCGAACGACAGGCAGGAATGCCTGTTCCCCCTTGGGAATGCCTGTTCCCCCTTGAGAGTGTCTGTCCTCCTTCAAGTTGGCCTGACCCCCTGAAAGGTCAAACCCCTTGTAAACTACCCCCATGCAATCCCGCCGTGGCATCCCGGTTTCGCCTGGTAACGCGATCGCCAAGGAGCTCGTGCCTAACCGAGGTTCGATCACCGTGCCGCCAACAAAGCTCTCGCCTGTTCTGACAATGGTACAAGCTCCTGCTCAATCACTTTCCAGACGATTGCATGGTCCAGTTGATCATAGACATGGATGATGATGTTGCGGAATGCGGCGATCTCGGCAGTGTGTTGGATTTTCGCGTGAACCTCGGGCGCGTCGCGTTTGAGACGGTTCAGCGCCTCGCCGATCACCACAAAGCGTCGCTCGACGGCGTCACGGACCTTGACATCTTTCATGTAGGCCTCGAAGTCCAGCCCTTGGACATACGCAAGGATCAACGCGGCGGAGTCCACAATGTCCTGGAGGTGCGCGAGGTGCCTAGGCGGCATAGAGCGGCCTCCGGGTCTGCTCAACGCCCTGCCGGAAGTACGGGTTTCGGATCATCGTCGGGTTGACCAGATCGACCTTGCAGCCGAGTAATGCCTGGGCATCTTGAATAAAGCCGATGTATCGCGTCAGAACACTCTGGTCGCCGGAGAGATCAAACTCCGCGAGCAGATCGACGTCCGACCGGGCAGGGTCAAAGTCATCGGTCGCGGCGCTGCCAAAGACTTCCAGCCGAAGCACGCGATAGTGCAGGCACAGAGCACGCAAGGCATCGAGATTGGATTCAATCACCGCATGCATCCGTACCAGTATAACAGGCCTTGCTAAACTACCCCCCATGCAGTCCCGACGCGGCATCCCGGTTTCGCCTGGTATTGCGATCGCCAAGGCGGTCGTGCTGGACAATGATGAGCACTCGGTGCCCAAGCGGCACGTGCCGGCCGAGGCGATCAAGGCCGAGCACAAGCTCGTCGATTCGGCGATCAAGGACGCGCTGGATGAGTTGGCGAAGCTGCACGAACACACCGCGAGCGTGCTGGGCGGGAACATCGCGGACATCTTCTCGTTCCATGCGGGCCTGCTCAAGGACAAGTCGATCGTCCTGCGGTTTCATGCGGTGATCGACTCGGAATCGGTAACCGGTGCGTACGCGGTGTTTCTGGTGATGCAGGACCTGGCCGACCAGTTCCTGGCGCAGGACAACGCCTACTTCCGCGAGCGGGTGAGCGATATCTACGACCTCAAGCGTCGGCTGCTGGAGAAGCTCATCGGCGAGCAGCGGTCGGCTTTGGCAGACCTCAAGGAGCCGGCGATCGTCGTCGCCCACGACCTGACGCCCAGCCAGACCGCGTCGCTGGACCGCAAGCTCATCCTCGGTATCGCCACCGAAATCGGCGGCCGAACCAGCCACACCGCCATCCTCGCCCACGCGCTGGGCATCCCCGCCGTCGTCGGCCTGCACGACATCACCAAACGCGTCTCCACCGGCGACACGATGATCGTCGACGGCCACCGCGGCCACACCATCATCCAGCCCGACGCGGCCCAGCTCCTCGAATCCCGCCAGGAAGCCCGCGCTTACCGCGAGCAGGAAATCGCACTCAAAAAGCTGCGCGACCAGCCGGCGATCACGACCGACGGCACGAAGATCGAGCTGATGGCCAATATCGAGTTCACCGACGAGGTGCCCGAGGCGCTGGAGTTCGGGGCCGAGGGCATCGGGCTCTACCGCACCGAGTTCCTGTTCATGGGCACCGACCACGTGCCGACCGAGCAGGAGCAGTACGAGAGCTACGTCGCGGCGGTGCGAGCGCTCAAGGGTAAGCCGTTGACGATCCGGACGCTGGACCTGGGCGCGGACAAGATCGCGCCGGGCCTGGCGGACCTGCACGATGAAAAAGAGCCCAACCCGTTCCTGGGCTGCCGATCGATCCGGCTGTGCCTGCAGCACCTGGACCTGTTCCGGACGCAGTTGCGGGCGATCCTGCGGGCCTCGGCCCAGGGGCCTGTGAAGGTCATGTTCCCGATGATCTGCAACATGATGGAGCTGCGCCAGGCGAAGATGGTGCTCAGCGACGTCCGGGAAGATCTCGAGGATCAGGGCGTGGCGATGGGCCAGGTGCCGGTGGGGATGATGATCGAGGTTCCCTCGGCGGCGCTGCAGGCGGCGGCGCTGGCCAAGGAGGTCGATTTTTTCTCGGTCGGCACCAACGACCTGATTCAGTACACTGTAGCGGTCGACCGATCCAATGAACGGATCGCCAGCCTGTACTCCGGGGCCCACCCCGCGGTGCTGATGCTGGTCAGGGACGTGATTCGTGCCGCCAATCACGCCAAGATCGAGGTGACGCTGTGCGGCGAGATGGCCGGTGAACCGGAGTTCACCATGCTGCTGATGGGCTTTGGTTTGCGTCGTTTTTCGATCACGCCCCCCGCGATCCCTAGCATCAAGCGCGTGATCAAGTCGGTCGGGATCGAACGGTGCAAGCGTATCGCCCGCAAGGCCAGCAGCTTCGATAATGACCGCGAGGTACTGAACTACCTCCGCGAGGAACTGAACCGAATAACACCCGGGGCCGTTGCTGGACGGTCCATGAACTACTAGCCCCGGGACAACCGAACTGCCCCCCAGAACGATCGCCACGCGGACCTGCGTCTGGCTGAGCGGAGGAGGGGGCCTAAGCACAAGGATGTGCGATGTGCGATGTGCGACGTGCGATGTCAATCAAACTCATGGCGGCCGGCCATCTCGCTTAAGCGGGATGGGCGACGCGTCATAGCGTGATTGCATCGGACCTCGAACATCGGACCTCGAACATAAACAATCGTGTCCAAAGAAATGCTCATCAACTTCGTGCCCGGCGAAGAGTGCCGGATTGCCATCATCGAAAACGGCAAGCTCGAAGAGTACTACCAGGAACGGGCCAGCGCCCAGTCTCACGTCTCGAACATCTACAAGGGACGCGTCACCAACATCGAGCCGGCCATCCAGGCCGCGTTCATCGATTTTGGCCTGGAGCGCAACGGCTTCCTGCACATCTCCGACCTGCACCCCAAGTACTTCCCCGGCAAAGACCGCGAGCAGTTCGAACAGGTCGGCAAGAAGACCGCACGACGCGACCGCCCGCCCATCCAGAAGTGTCTGCGACGCGGCGACGAGATCCTCGTGCAGGTACTCAAGGAAGGCATCGGCACCAAGGGCCCGACGCTCACCAGCTACCTCTCGATCCCCGGCCGATTCCTCGTCATGATGCCGGACATGAAGCAGCTCGGCGTCTCGCGCAAGGTCGAAGACGACGAGGCGCGGCGGGAGACCCGCAAGATTTTGCAGGAGCTGAGCCCACCCGATGAGTTCGGCTTCATCGTCAGGACCGCCGGCATCGGGCAGACCAAGGCGGACCTCAAGCGCGACCTGTCCTACCTCGTCCGCCTCTGGAAAAACATCGAGGCCAACCGCAAGAAGATCAAGCGTGTCGGCGAGCTGTACGCCGAGTCGGACCTGGTCATCCGCACGATCCGCGACGTCTTCACGCCCGACACCGAGCGGGTGATCGTCGACGACCTGACGGCCGCCCGCCGCGCCGCGGACTTCCTCCGCGTGACCACCCCGCGGACCAAAACCGAGGTGCTCTACTACGACGACCCGGTGCCGCTCCTGCAC
>JBGSTE010000624.1:0-6856 GCA_041736655.1 Phycisphaeraceae bacterium
CTCGGTCCGCATCGACATCCGCCGAACCGCATCGATTAAGGACGGCGAAACGGCCGTGGGCAACCGCACCCGCGCCCGCGTGGTGAAGAACAAGGTCGCTCCGCCGTTCAGGCAGGCCGAGTTCGACATCATGTTCGACGAAGGCATCAGCGCCAGCGGCGACCTGATCGACCTGGCGGTTGAAGAGGGCGTGGTGCAGAAGAGCGGCGCGTGGTTCAGCTTCGGCGAAATCCGCCTGGGCCAGGGCCGGGAAAACGCCAAGGCCTTCATCCGCGAGAACACGGATGTGTTCAATGAAATCCGCCAGCTCGTGATGGACAAGAAGGGCGTGTCGGCCAAAGCCAAGGCGGCCGCCGCCGAGTTGAGTGCCGACACCAGCGACGACTGATGTGTCCGGATGAAGCCGGCAAACCCGCCTTGCCGATAGGAGAGTCATGGCGGGTCCGGACTACATCCTGAAGATTGATGGCTTGGCAATGCATCAGCCGGCGCGGGACGATACGCCGGGGTCGCAGAGCCCGACGCCCGGCTCGCACGTATGCCGGCCGTGGATCGCGGTGCGCTGGCAGTGCTGCTCGGTCTACAGCCGGATCTACCGCAACCGCACGGGCACGGCTTATGAGGGCCGCTGCCCCAAGTGCGGGACGCCGGCCAAGGCGATGATCGGCCCGGGCGGGACGTCGTCGCGCTTTTTTGAAGCGGGGTGATAGAACGATCGGGAAGATTTGGGTATGCAATATGGCTGTATCAACAAAGTGTTATCACGAACCGATTATTATTCGTCGGCCTCGGCCGATGCGCTTATCCGATCCATTCCATGACAATACTGAAGAGAACTTGGCGGCCTTGCTATGCAGGCCTGACAGTCAGTTGAGTTGGAGTGATTTTCAGGTTCTCTTGGGCCCACATCTGCCGGCGGGGGCATTTGAAGAGTCTGTTTACTTTTTGCCATTGGCTTTTGATTACGTGCGAACCGGCGAAGAGGCAGTCACTGACGTGGTGACCTCGATCGTCTGGTTTGTTTCAACATTTGCGGACGAAATGGGACAAGATGGTGTACTAGCGGCTTGCCGTGCAGGTCAAGCGGAAATGCTTAGCTCATGGACCTCCACTTTTCAATTGGTTCATTACGACCGCATGGCATGCAAGGCTAAGGGCTGGGGTCTCGAATATCAGGACTTAGTTCAATACTCAGACAATATCTGCTGTTTGACATGTGACCTTGTTCGATTCGACAGGCATCAAGATATCGCGGTCGACTTCTACCAACGCTTGGCACAGTCAACCGAGCACGATGTTTCTGCCGCGTGGCTGCTCGAATTATGGCGGGCTCAGGCAGACATCGATCACCCGCCAAAACAAGAAGAAATCACGGCCGCGATCAATAACCTTGAGCAACTGAAGGCGGCGGTCACAACCCTTTTGGATTCTGACCTCATGTCAGAAGAGCAATCCCCGACGTACTGGCGTGCGATGTTGGCATCCTTTGATGCGGTCATGTAGTTGAAATGATTACGTGATCTCCGCCGCTGCATCGTCATGCGGGATCGTCTCACTGCCGCTGGTGGCCTGGTTGAGGACGGCACGGAACTCGGTCGGGGTCTGGACCTGTAAACACCTTGCCCGCGTGTCGGCAGAGTCGAAGGTTTTTGCGACCAGCGCAAGCAGTTCAAGCTGCGTCGCGGGCTGATCGGTCGGGGTCAGCAGCAGAAAAATAAGCCGGGCGAGTTGGCCGTCGGGTGAGTCGAAGTCGACGCCGCGGGAGGAGCGGGCGATGATGACGGTGGGCTTGCTCAGGCCGTCGAGCCGGGCGTGGGGCACGGCCAGGCCGTTGGGCAGTGCGGTGTGCATGACGTTTTCGCGGGCCCAGACTTCCTTGAAGATGTCGGCCTCCTTGATCTCGGTCAGTTCGACTGCCCGCTCGCACATGACGTGCAGCAGTGACGCGATGTCGCCGGCCTCGGGGTCCAGCAGGATGTGGCGGTCGGTGAGGAAGTCCTGGAGCTTTCGCTGGCTCTTAACCTGAAGGATGCGCTGCATCGCGGGCCCGGCGAGGATCGAGGTACCCAGGGCCATGATGACGATGGCGACCATCAGTTGATCGCTGATGAGCCCGGCCTGATTGGCGAGCTGGCCTAGGATGATGCCCACCGCGCCCTGAGCGGCCATGCCAAAGCCCACCGCCCAGCTTTCACGGCGAGAGAGCCTGGCGAACCGGGCACCGACATAGCAGCCGCTGACCTTGCCGATCAGGGCGATGACGCAGACGATCAGCACGGTTTCGAGCCTGAACGCTTCGCGGAAGTCGATGGTCAGGCCGATGGAGGCGAAGAAGATCGGCGCGAAGATGTTCATGACGAACTGGTGGATGGTGTCGCGTGTTCGTTCGCGCAGGTGGTGCGAGTCGCCGATGGCGACACCGGCGATGAAGGCACCGAAGATCGAGTGGATGCCCAGGAACTCGGTGAATGCTGCGCAGACCATGGCGATGACGAAGGCGAAGCTGATGACCCCGCCGGGCCAGGACCAGCGTGCTTGGACGTAGGGCAGGGCCTTGTGCATGAACAGCCGGCCGAGGGTGAGCATGAAGGCGAGGAAGCCGAGCGTGGCGAGGATGGTGCCGGTGACGCCGAGCTTGGCCCCTTCTGTCGCGGCCGCATCGGTCGAGATCGCCGCGACGGGCAGCAGGGCGAGGACGACGGCAATGCCGATCCAGCCGATGAGGTCGTTGCACATGGCCGAGCTGATGACCAGCACGCCGATGTCGGACTTGGAGAGGTTCAGGTCGATGAGGATCTTGGCGATGACGGGCAGGGCCGTGATCGACATCGCCAGGCCACAGAAGATTTCAAAGGGCAGCGGGTTGTTTTCGGCGCGAACGCCGGCGCCGAGCAGGTGCTCGAAGAAGGAGGCTGCGGTGAACCCGAGCGTGAAGGGCACGACGATACCCATCGCGCTGACGAGCACCATCGCCTTGCCCTGGCGGATGACGGCAGAGAGATCGACTTCGAGCCCGACGACAAAGAGCAGCAGCGCGGCCGAGAGCGTGATAAAGCCTTCTTCCGCGATCCATGCGGCGCTGCCATCGACCTGTTCGGGGAAGAGGTAGGTGTAGATCTCCGGCATGAGCGCCCCGAGCAGTGTGGGCCCGAGCACGATGCCCGCGAGGATTTCGCCGAGCACCGCCGGTTGCCCGTACTTGCGGGACAGTTCGCCGAGCACGCGGGCGAGACCCAGCATCACGGCGATGGCCAGCAACAGCTTGGTGATCGCGCTTTCATTGAGCGCTGACTCACCGGCGGCCAGGGTAAAAATGTTGAACGTGTCGTGCATGCCTTGGGATCAGGGTGATTCTTTGAAGAGTGTATCGGCGTCGCGTTCACGGGTCTGCGAATCGGTCAAGTCTGATCTCCTGCCTCTGGCAAGGCTGCGTTGCGCACGCATCTTTTCATTCATCGTTGCGTGGCGGGTCGGCTGGATTTAATAGGCGCGCCCGCGGTGATCGGCGCGATGTCTATGCGGATCAGTGCGCATTGACCACATTCACCGCGATGGCGGCGCGGAACTGGGTGTAGCCCTCGGCCTCGACGGCGGCACGTCTGCGTGCGGGGTCGCTGAAGGCTTCGGCGACGGCGCGGAGCATCTCGATCTGCAGGATCTGGTCGTCGGCTGGGGTGAGCAACATGCAGATGATTTCGGCGGGCTGGCCATCGGAGGAGTCGAAGTCGATGCCCGCCGGGCTGACGCCGACGATGAGCTGCGCCCGGGTCAGCCCGTGGATCCGGCCGTGGGGCACGGCGATACCGTTGCCGATACCGGTGGACATCGTTTGTTCGCGACGCCAGACGGCCGTCTCGATGACGTCGGCATCGATACTGAGGATCGGCGCGGCGACCTGGGCCATCTGGCGGATCGCGTCGCGGCGGGTGACGGCCTTGAGTCTCGGGATAAAGGCTTTGCCTGATAGCAGGTCGGTGAATTTTTTCTGCTGTCGGCGGTTGAGCGCGGCCTGCATCATGGGCCCGGCGATGACAGAGGTGGCAATGGCCATGATGACGATGGCGACAAAGAGTTCCTGGTCGATGAGTTTGTAGGACAGGGCGATCTGGCCGAGGATGATCTCCATCGCGCCGCGTGCGGACATGCCAAAGCCGATGGCCAGGCTCTCGCGCTTATTGAGTCCCGCGAGTTTGGCGCCGAGGTAGCAGCCGAGCACCTTGCCGATGATGGCGATGACCAGGACGATGACAACGATGACGAGGTCGAAGTTGTTGACGAAGTCGATGCGTAGCGCGACGCCGGCGAAGAAGATGGGCGCGAAGAGGTAGGTGACGATCTGCTCGATGGTTTCGCGGGTGCGAGCGGTGAGGTGCCTGGAGTCGCCGATGGCGATGCCGGCGAGGAAGGCACCGAAGATCGCGTGGATGCCGATCCACTCGGTCAGCGAAGCGCAGAGCAGTGCGGTGACAAAGACAAAGCCGAGGATCCCGCCGGGCCAGGAGGAGTGGGCCTGGACCCAGGGGATGATCCAGTTGGCGAGGTAGCGCCCGGCGGTGAGCATGAAAGCGACGAAGGCGAGCGTGGCGGGGATGACAAAGTGCAGTTCGAGGGCCGACTGTCCGGCGGGCATGATCATCGCGAGCACCAGGGCGAAGCCGATCCAGCCGAGCAGGTCGTTGACCATGGCCGAGGACATGATGAGCATGCCCATGTCGGACTTGAACATGTTCAGGTCCATGAGGATCTTGGCGATGACCGGCAGGGCGGTGATCGACATGGCGATGCCCAGGAATAGCGCAAAGGGCAGTCGCATGTGCGACTCGGCGTTGTACCCGATGAGCGCCGGCCAATTACTGGCGAGCAGATAGGCCACGCCAAAGCCCACCACGAACGGGATCACCATGCCCAACAGGCTCACCAGGACCGCGGCCTTGCCCTGCTTGGTCACGATCGAAAGGTCGACCTCCAGCCCAGCGACCAGCAGCAGCAGGCAGACACACACGACAAAAAAAGTTTCGAGCCCGACTTTGACGAAGCTGGGGACCTTGCCCTCGTCGTACGGTTTGCCGTCTTCATCAACCATGTCGGGGATGGGGATGTCGATCGGCTGTCCGGTGGTCGGGTCGGTCGCGGTGATGGTGTAGGGTTTGCCGGTCTCGGGATTGATCTTGTCGTAAAAGACCGCGCTGCCTGACTGGTGGTCGTAGAAGAAGCTGGGGAAGAGGCCTTTGTAGGCATCGGGTGCGAAGTTGCCGAGCACGGTCGCGCCCAGCAGCACGCCCGCGAGGATCTCGCCGAGTACGGTGGGCTGGCCGAAGCGCTTGGCGATCTCCCCGAGCAACCGGGCGACACCCAGCAGCACCGCCAACGACAGGAGGAAGACGGTGATTTCCCTGGGTGTCAGGATTCCGGCGGCGAGCATTTGCGTCATGGTAAATCTTCTGAGTGCCTGGGTAGTTTAGGTTGAATGGCGGGTTGGTGTAGGGAATTTTTGTTGTGGGAAGTCAGCCGGGCCTGAGGATTGGATCGTTTGATTTGTCCCGAAAGGCAAGGATTCAGGCATCCCATGATGGTTCTAAGCTGAATTGCTCACAGGAAGTCTGTTAGGCTGGAGAATCAAGATGCAAGGAACATTTTGGAACCCGCGGATTACGGGCTAAGATAGTGTGATGCCGACGCAGTCACACGACGCTGAGTCTACCGGTGCGGGGATGTTCCCCGGCGGCTGTGTGGTGTTGTCAAGGCCGCAGGTCGCTGCCCCTGAATTGTTGATCCGAGCACTCAAGTCGCGTGGCCTGTCGGTTCGGCTGGTGCACGACGAGCCGAGCGTGATGATGTTGTTCGCCGAGCGCTCGCTGGGCCGTCGGGTGCTGGTGGTCGTGGACCCGCCCAAGTGGGAACGGTTGGCGGAGTTGATCTGCGCGGTGCACACCTACCACGGGCAGGTGCTGTGCTGGCAGTTCAGCGAGCAGGGCAACGGTCAGCCGCGGCTCAAGGCGCTGGACCAGCGGTTCAGCGGCCCGGTGCAGAGCGATGAGTCAGACGGCGACGCGTCGGACGTTGGGCCGGTGGGTCGGATTGTTCGTCGTCGTCCGGTGGATGCGTTGTTGACGCGGGTGCCGGGTCGACCGCTGTCGACACGTGAGGTGGTGACGCAGCAGGAGTTGACGATGTTGCTTGGCCCGATGCCGGGCGAGGCGGGATAACGATGGTCGAACTGAGCAGTCGGACAACTGGAGCATCGGCGATGAGTGGGGACTCGGGTCAGAAGCCGCGTGTACTGGTGGTGCGTAGCGAGTTGCTGCGTGACCGGGTCGGTGCGGCGCTGGCGGGCGCTCGGTTGGCTGCCCACGTCGAGGGATCACCCAGCTACCTGTCTGCGATGGGCTGGCTGACGCATGAACGGGTGGACGTGATCATCGGGCCGGTGTCGGCGATGACGGGGATGGTGTCTTCAACCGCCAAGGCGCTGCGGCGTTTGGCACCGGGCACGCGCCTGATCGCCGTGGCCACGGAGAGCGAGCGAGCCGAGGCGGGCGCGGCGTTGACGGCGGGCTTTGACCAGTGTGTCTACGAGCCTGCGGACGCGACGACGTTGTTGTCTGCCTTGCGCCTGGTGACGGCAGAACATGCCGCTGCGCATACGCAAGAGAAGCCGGGCAATCAAAGCCCGAGGAAGCAGCCACAGCCGACGGCGGCGCAGACGTTAGGTGATCGTGAGGCTGGCACGCACGACTGGCTGCGCAGCGCCTTTGAGTCTACGCCCATCCCGGCCGAGCAGGACGAGGTCGGCGACATCGATCTGGCGGAGGCGGTGATGCGTGACGACGGCTCGCTCCTGCCGATCGCGATGCGG
>JBGSTE010000646.1:0-3324 GCA_041736655.1 Phycisphaeraceae bacterium
ACCGCTAAAGGCTTTAAGCTCTTCACATGGCCTACACCGTCCTAGCCCGACGCTACCGCAGCCAGTCCTTCGGGGATGTTGTCGGGCAGGGTGCCATCGCCAAGACCCTCATCAACGCCATCCGAACCAACCGCGTTGCCCACGCCTATCTCTTCACCGGCACGCGCGGCGTCGGCAAAACTTCGATGGCCCGCATCTTCGCCCGGGCCCTGAACGCGCCCGCCACCGTGCCCGACGCACCGAAGGTCAAGGGCGACGATCACACCTACCCCGAAGCAGACGTCCAGCAGCGCATGGCCGAGGCGATCATGCGTGGCGATGACCTGAACGTCATCGAGATCGACGGCGCCTCCAACAACTCAGTCGCCGACGCGCGCGACCTCATCGGCTCGGCGGGCCTGGCACCGACGACCAACGCGCGCTACAAGATCTACATCATCGACGAAGTCCACATGCTCTCGACCGCGGCGTTCAACGCGCTGCTTAAGACCATGGAGGAGCCGCCGAGCCACGTGAAGTTCATCCTCGCGACGACCGAGCCGCACAAGATCCCTGCGACGATACAGTCGCGATGCCAGCGGTTTGACTTCAAGAACATCCCCGCCGCGGAGATCAAGCTGCACCTGGCGGACGTGCTTACGCAGGAGAAGATCCAGGCCGACGACGAGGTGCTCTATCAACTCGCGGTGCTGGGCAACGGCTCGATGCGTGATGCGCTGTCGCTGCTGGACCGGCTGCTGGCGACCGGCGAACAGCCGCTGACGCCGACGCTTCTGGAGAACATGCTCGGCCTGCCGGCCAGGCAACGCCTCGTCAGCCTCGTCGACGCCCTGGCCGACGGCGACATCGCGGGGTCACTCAAGCAGGTCGACGCGCTCCTGGCCACCGGCATCGGGCAGGATCAGTTTGTCGAGGTTCTCATCGAGCACTTGCGCCAGCTCATGCTCATCGCAGCCTGCGGCAAGGACTCGGAACTCGTCGAGCTCTCGCCCGAATCGCGCGAGCGATCGGCCCAGCAGGCCTCACGCTTTGACGCGGCGGGACTGGTCCACATGATCGCCCTGTGCGATGCGCTGGCGCGTAATGGCAAGTCGTCCAGCAACCCGCGGGCCCTGCTAGACGCGGTGTTTGTCCGTCTGGCACTGGCTCAGAAGATGGCCGACGTCACCGCCTTACTCGCCGGTGGGCCTCTGCCTGCAGTCACGGCGGCAAGCGAAAAAAAAAAGATAGACGCTGAGCCCACGCCGCAAGCTAGCGGCAACCCGCCGCGCTCGGCGACCGCACCGGCGCAACAGGCACCGATACAAACACCGGCACAATCACCGGCACCTGCGCCTGTGATTGCTCACGTCGCATCAACCGCGCCGACAACGGCTTCAACAAGCGCTGAGCCCGTCGTAAAACTCGACGATCCTGCGGGGGTCTGGGCGGCGCTCCTGCAGCGTGTCGGGTCGGTCAGCACGTTCGCGTGGGTGGATCGGCTGGAGCTGGCGGGGATCGACGCGGAGCAGGGCCTCTGCCGGGTGCGCCCGCGCCAGGGCCACCGCGACATCGCAGGCTTTGTCAATGCCAAGCAGTGTGATCGGCTGGCGGTGGAGTTGACCAAGCTCACAGCCCGTCGCTGCCGGGTCGAGTTGATCGACTTAAAGCCCGCTCATCACGTTGAGCAGGGCGAAGCGACCCATCGCGGGCCGGCGGATCAGAGCGCCTCGGGCCGTCGGCGAGAAGCGCTGGAGCTTCCGCTGGTCAAGGATGTGCTGGAGGTGTTCCCCGAGGCGGTGATGGTTGATGCGAGGCGTGAGCGCGACGACGCTGACGAAACCCCCGCCGACGATTCGCGTGAAAATTGACCGCACCCATGACCACTGACAAGCGTATTAATAGCCCGCAGCCAACGGCTGCGTGGCAGATCATGAAAGGCTTGACCGCGCAGCCGTTGGCTGCGGGCTAAGTAAACGCCTGTTGTTTGATAAGAAGTGCCATGCGAGTCATCAAGAAATCGATCTGGGGTTTTGCAGGGCTGGCGGTGATGGCGGTCGGCGCGGTTGTCGCGCTGATCTTCATCGTCGGCGGCGTGGGCGAGTCGGCTATCGAGGCGTGGGTTGGCCAGCAACTCAAGCAGGTCGTCGCCGACCACCTCAAGCCCGAGCTTGCGTTTGACACCATCGACTACCAGGCCCCGCTGACAGTCGTAATCACCAACGCCCGCCTGACCGCCGACGACCCGGACCAGCCCGGCAGCCGTGTCGACATCATCAGCGCCGGGCGCATCCGCATCGAGCTGGCTCAATTGCCCAGCCGAGGTGAGCCCATCCGCCTGTCGGTCGTCGAGCTACAAGGCGCGGACATTCGGCTGATCGAGTCACGGCAGGGCGGGCTGGTCGGCTTCGCGGACCTTGTCGAGGACGAGTTGCCCGGCGATGCGGTGCCTTTAAGCGAGGTGTTGCAGATCACTCGGATCGTCATCACCGACAGCGCGATCACGTACGACACGCGTGAGCCGGGCACCGAGCCGATGCGCTTTGACAACATCGACACGACGGTCGACATCGACGAGGCAGACGGCGGACGATACGCGCTGGATGTGGACCTGCAGCGTGAAGGCGTGTTGGAGCTAAAAGCCATCGGTGTTGCGGAACTTGACGCGATGCGGCTGGAGGTCAGTTCGCTCAAGGCCAGGCTCGAGCTGTCGCGTGACCACGACCGCTATCTGCCGCCGCAGGTGCAGACGTTTGTCAGGCAGTACGACTTGCTCGGCGACTTGTCGGTCGTGGCCGACGGCGATTTGAATCTCAATGATCTCGTAGGCTCGCAGGTGAATCTACAACTTGAGCTCAAGCAGGCGCACGGCAGCGTCGGCGGTTACCGGCTGCCGATCGATAGCTTGCAAGCCAAGGCGAGCATGGCCGAGCGCGTGGTGAAGCTGACAAACCTGGATGCGAAACTCTTGGGTGGCGACCTGGTCGGCGAGGGCGACGTGCGGTTGTCTGACACGCTGCCAGCGACGCTCAAACTCAGCGGCAGCGGGCTGCTCTTGAATCAACTGGTGGCAGCGGCCGATGGGCAGGGCGTGTCGGTCGCCGGCAAGGTTGATCTTCAGGTGAACGCCCAGGCGCCGCTGAACGATGCGCTGCAACAGATGCAGGGCCAGGGCGAGCTTCGGGTCAGCGAGGGTCGGATCGCAAGGCTGCCGCTGGTCTCGGACCTGATCGACTTCATGGCCAGGACGCGCGACCTTCAGCCTGATGAAGAATCGGACAAGTCACAGGGCCGGGATCGCGGCCAGGTGGTGTTCGAGCTGCGCGGCGACCACGCGTACCTGAG
>JBGSTE010000676.1:0-6387 GCA_041736655.1 Phycisphaeraceae bacterium
GCCCCCGCCATCCCCGGCGTCGACATCGCCGCGACCTACGTCCCCAGCCAGGACCTCGGCGGGGACTTTTACGACTTCATCAACCTCGGTGGGGCCACGGGCCTGGCCCTCGGCGACGCGGTGGGCAAGGGCGTCGCGGCGTCGCTACTCATGGCCAGTGTCCGCGCGTCACTCCGCGCCCACGCGCACGACATCTACGACCTGGACCACATCATCGATCGTGTCAACCAGGCGCTGTACCGCGACACGATGGACAACGAGTTCGCCACGCTCTGGTACGGCACGATCGAACACCGCACTAAACGCCTGACCTACTGCAGCGCCGGTCACGAGCCGGGCCTGCTGCTGCGAAACAATCAGGTCATCCCGCTGGACGTGGGCGGCATGGTCGTGGGCGTGGTCGAAGACGCGGTCTTCATCAAGGGCGTCATCGACCTCAAGCCCGGCGACACGCTCCTGCTCTATTCCGACGGCGTGACCGACGCGATGGATGAACAGCATCAGCGCTTCGGCCGACAACGCCTCGAACAATGCCTCCGCGATATCGCGACGAGGCCGGCCCTGGACGGGATCAACGAACTCATCAAACGCCTGGCCAACCACCGCGGCGACCGAGAAGCCAACGACGACGTGACGGTGGTGGTCGTGCGGGTGGCGTGAGTTGGTTTTGCCTCACGCAAAGACGCGAAGGTGCAAAGCCAAGGCAATATGTAACCACGGATAAACACAGATAAACACAGATTCAATACCAATCTGGCTTGATCTGTGTTTATCTGTGTTCATCTGTGGAAAAAATGACTTGTTGCCTTAACTTTGCGCCTTCGCGCCTTTGCGTGAGCTTATTGATTCTGCTTCGCCGGCGTGATCGTCACCACCAGCCCGTCGGTCCAGTGCTTGAACTCGTCGGTGTAGTAGAGGTAGGTGCGTGACGCCGGGCCGGTGTACGTGCCGGGCACGGCCGCGACGCAGCGGATGGACAGGTCCACCACCTGCTCGGGCTTGAGTTCGCGCCAGTAGAGCACGACATCGCGGCCGATGACTTCAAAGCTCGCGATGGTGCCCGCCGCGACGAGTTCTTTGAGCTGGTCGTAGCTGGGTTCGAGCCCGCCGGGGATGCCGACGATGGCGATGGGGGTGGGTAGGCCGTCCTTGGTGGTGTTGGTGACCTTGACGTTGACCTCGGTGGTCTCGCCTTCGGGGATCACCACTTTGTTGGCCACATCGGTGCGGATCAGTGTTCTAACATTCGTCTGAATCCGCAGCTTGCATTCGTCGCTGCTCGCGGGGGTGTTGGCGAAGTACTCGACGGCGATGGAGTAGGGCATCTTGCTGCCGCCGTCCATGAGGATGCCCAGGGTGTGCTTGCCGGGCGTGAGTTTGCCGGCGATGTCGGGCAGCTTGATCGCGCCCTTGGTTTCTTCGTTAAACGCAACCGGCTCGCCAAAGGGCGCGCCGTCGACCAGCAGGATCAAACTTCCGGGGGCCTTGGGCGTGGAGCGGGCCTTGTCGTACTCGACGATGGCCTTGAGCGCGAGCACGGTGGACTGTGTCGAGCCGAAGCGCCCAGCCTTGCAGCGCTCGGTCAGCCAGAGGATCGCCTTCTCAACCTGCGGGGTATAGGTGTCATCACGCAGGAAGGCGAGGATCGCCAGCGAGGTCGTTTCAATATTCAGCGCATCGCCGCCGGAGCGTGTGATGCTGGTGACGCTGCCGTCGATGAAGCCTTCGTCGGTGAGTTTGTTCGCTAACTTGGCGCGGAGCGCAGGCGCTGCGCCGATGGGGTTGATGAAATCTTTGTCGGGTTCGCCAGCCTTGTTCATGTGATCGATGAACTCGGGTTGAATCGCGACAATCTCTGCGATATTCGCACCCAATGCGATGATATAGCTGTCGTTGCCCTGCGTTGCCTGCTTCAAGACGTGATTGATCTCGGGCAGAATATTGACCGGGCTGTACCCCGCTTCGAGCATCGACCAGACGATGTAGGCGTTGGTGGTCTCCTGCGGTGCTCCGCCGAAGGAGTCGAGTTGCTTGCTGTCGAGTTTGAACGAGCCCTTGCCGTCGCGTCGTGACATCAGCCACTCTGCGGTGCGGTCGATCATTTTCTGGTCGACGTCCATGACCTGTTTCATCTCGTTGAATTGCAGGAGGCCATAGGCGGTGAGCGCTTCGTGCGGCGGGGTTGAGCCGAACCACTCGTAGCCCTTCTGCTCGGTCTCAAAGCCGATGAGCCGCTGGTAGCCGGCATCGAGTTTTTCCTGAGCCTTGGCGATGATCGCGGGGTCGATGCCCTGGTGTGTCTTGAAGTACTGCTGGGCCATGACCAGCGGGAAGGTGGTCGAAGAGGTCTGCTCGAAGCAGCCGTAGGGATCGCGGATGAGTGCTTCCAGGGCCTCGGTGAGGTTGGCCATGGGCGAGGGGTAGACGGTGATGGAGGCGCTGAGCGAGCCGGGGATGACGGTTTCGGGGATGGTGATGTCGTCCTTGATTTCGCCGTCGGGGTTGAGCATCCCGCCGCTGCCGTCCTTGATGGGGAAGCCCTTGGGGACGACGCGCAGCTTGCGGTTGTTCTGGTCAAAGAGGTTGCCTGCGCGGGCCTCGATGTTGAAGGCCAGTTCGCCGTAGGTCTGGCCGATGGTCAGTTCGTAGAGTGCTCGGCCGCGGGTGTTGGCGGCGAGCGGGTCGAGCTTCATCGATTCGGTCCCGGCCTTGCCGAGCTTGCTGAGGACCAGCTCGATGGGAAGCTGTTGGTTGGTGTTGTTGATCATCGCGATGGGCACTTGCACGACGTCGCCGGCGGTGAGTTCCAACGGGAGCTTGGGCTCGACGTAGAACGGCCGAACGGACTCGATGAGCGTGGAGTTCGCGCCCAGCGCGCCGTCCTTGGTAAAGGCATCGGCTTTCACGCGGAAGCTGGTGACGGAGTCGGAGAGGTCGAAGGTCACCGTCGCGGTGCCGGCCTCGTTGGTTTTTGTTGCGGCGGACCAGTAGACGGTCTCGGTGAAGTCGCTGCGCTGGCCGAAGGGCTTACCGACCGGCTGCTTGTGGGCGTACTCGCGGATGGTGATCATCTGCGGCATGGCCCGGCGGGCACCCCGGGCTTCGTCGGCGGCGATGAGCGGGGCTTCTTTGGCCTGAGCCTGCTCGAGCGCGGCGTTGAGGTCCACCGGCTTTTCTTCCGCCACAGGCGGGGCCGCGGGGTCAACGGCACCTTCTTCTTCGAGATTGTCAGGGGCGCCGCCCAGGGCAAGCGCTTGCGGGGCAGGGGCATTTTCAAATGCAGCATCTGCGGCAAATGCGACATTGCGCTGTGCCTTAAAAATCTCCCGCTGCACCGGCACGCGGAGCGCGAGCATGCGTCGGGCGTCGTCGCCGTGCTCGAGGATAAAGTCTTCGAGGTTCACGATCGCAAACCGCCGCCAGCCCTGCGTGCCCAGCAAGAGGTCGAGCTGCTGCGCGGCGTCGCCGTTCTTGGGGTCCAGATACACATGCGCGTCGGCCAGTTCCTGCACATCCTGTTCAAGCAGAACCATGGCCGGCAGCATCGGGGCCTGCTCGCGCGTCTCAATCATTTCAAGCACCGCGTCATCGGTGACGGTGAGCCCTGCAACCGCGCTGACGGGGTTGCCATCTGCGTCGGTCGTCTTGATGGTCAACTGCACCTGTCCCGAAGGCGTGTAGCGCGCGGAGTTGGGGACGATCTCGATGTTGACGTGATTTTTTGGCGCGCGGTAGATGAGGCGCTCGGCGACGGGATTGCCGTCGGCGTCGTAGGCGGTGACGGTGAGGATGCCGGTGGCGGAATCGGGCAGGTCGCAGGCGACTTGAACCGTCGAGCCCATCCGACCATTGACCGACCACATCATCTCGTCATGACGGAAGACCACCTTCTCGCGCTGTCGGATCACGAAGCGGTTGATCTCACGGGGAATCTGACCGTCACTCGTTGCGACCTCGCCATGAACCTTGAGCGTGTCTGAGTAGCCGAGAATCGATTGGCTTAGGCGCAGCACGCTTCCGGGCTTGGATTTGGGCAATTCAAAGGTCTGTGTGATACTCGCGGGGGTTGTGATATGCAGCGTATAGGTTTCGTTGGCATCCGGCTGGACCGTAAACCATCCCCGGCCTTCATGAGTCGTCTCGAACGCGCTAATTTTCTCCCCGTCTTGATTGCGCACCTCACCGAGGATATCCGCCGGCTTGCCGTACGGCGTCCTTGCCTCGAAATACACGCGGTTCTCCACGCCCGCCACGAGGTCGCCGCCTTCGGGATAGATCGACAGGTCCACCGTCTGCAGCAGGATCGGCAGGGTCTTGCTCGCGGTTTCGACGACGCCGCCGTCCTGGATCACGAACGCCAGCGAGCCCTCGCCACGCGTGATGGTTTTAGGCAGGTCAAAAGAGACCTGCGCCATGCCGGAAGCTGCGATGGCGGTTTCAACACGGGCGACTTCTTCGCCATCGATGCGGGCGATCGCGGTGACTTTCGCGCCTAGGGGGATGCCGCCCTCGGCCCGAGTGGCCTCAAGGGTGGCGGTGACGGTGTCGCCCGGGCCGTAGCCGTCCTTAAGGAAATCGATCTGCGATCGGATGCGTGGGGCGCGGTAGGCGCGGATGTCGAACTTGCGCTCAGCCGGTGCCAGGCCCGACCAGGGGTGCGTCACTTTGATCGTGTACTCGCCGCCGGCCTGACCTTCGGGGACGACCCAGCTAAAACCAAAGACCGAGTCTTTCAGCTCGACCATGCCGCTTGTGATCGTCGCGCCCTTGGGGTCTTTGATCTCGACCATCGGGTTGATGCGGATCATCTCCGGCCGGACCGGCCGAACGCGCGGCTCGTCGATATCTTCCTCAGCCGGCAGGGGCCGCGGCTCGGGCTGGGGCTGGGCCTTGGGCTCTTCGTAGGGCTTGTGGGTAAAGGCGTCGAGGATCGTGCCGCGGACGTACACGGTTTCGCCGGCCCGGTAGATGGGCTTGTCGGTTGAGACGAAGGTATGGTAGCGCTCGTCGCCGCCGAGCTTTTCGGTGAGCGTGGGCTCTTTCTGCTCCGGCTGGGGCTGATCGGGCTTGGCCGGCTCGTCCTGGGCGTACAGGCCGGTCATAGGCCCGATGGCCGCGATAAGTGCGGCCGCGAGCAGGGTATAGAGCGCGTTTCGCAGGGCACGGGGTCGGCGGGTCGTTGGGGTGGATCGGCGTGGCATGGGCTCATTCCCTTGTTCGAGGCGGAAAATCAGGTGGCAGAGGTGATAGACGCACAAGTGCCCGGTCGGTTCACTTGGGGCTGAGGATTTCTCCCAGCTTACCCGGCAGGGCCGTCATAACCGGTTGGGGATCGGGTTATCCCAACGTAAAATACTGGTTTGGGTTCTCCGAGCTTGACAGCCGTGCTATTGTTTTGGCGTGAGAGACTTGGAGTTGGCCCGGTCCGCAAGCGGACCCCAAGCGAGGAATAACCCTGATGCAACCGATGCGTACCCGTACCCTGCCGAGCCTGGCCTTGGCGATCGCCCTTGTGCTGTGCCTGCTGTCCCCGGCCATCGCGTCGGCCCAGATCGTTGTCGTGACCACGCCGCTGGGTGTGTTCCGCATGCAGCTACACCCGCAAGAGGCACCGATCACCACGCTCAACTTCCGCAGGTACATCGGTGACGGCGACTATACGGACTCGTTCATCCACCGCTCGGCCTTCCTCTTTGACTCGGGCGTCGATGTCATCCAGGGCGGGGGCTATACGATCGACCAGCAGGGCAATAAAACCCCCGTTCCCGCCGACCCGGCGATCCTCAATGAGCCGGGCGCGAGCAATCTCCGCGGGACCGTGGCGATGGCGCGCGGGGCCGGCGTCAACAGCGCGACCAGCCAGTGGTACATCAACCTCAGCAACTCCAACGCGAGCCTGGATAACGTCAACGGCGGGTTCACCGTCTTTGCCCATGTCCTCAACGGACTGTCGGTCGCCGACGCCATCCACGACCTTGATCGCGTCAACATCGGCGGTGCCTTCACGCAGCTTCCGATCTTAGCTGGCGCAGAGCCGCCAACCGTTGAATATAACGAGGTCGTCTTGACCTCCTACCGCATCATGGGCGACTTCGACAGCGACGGCGACATCGATGACGCGGACTTCGGCTTTGCCTTCTCCAACTTCACCGGGCCCGGCGGCACAGGACAGGGCCAGTTCACCGGCGACTTCGACGGCGACCGCGATATCGACGACGCGGACTTTGGCATCCTCTTCTCCTGGTTCACCGGCCCCATGCCGCCCCTGGGCGGTGCCGCCACCGTCCCCGAGCCGGCCAGCGTGACGCTCCTGCTCATCGGCTCGGCACTGATTGCACGCCGGCGACGGTGAACACTCCATAGAGCATCTTGCATGATCTTTGTCCT
>JBGSTE010000685.1:0-2990 GCA_041736655.1 Phycisphaeraceae bacterium
CAGGC
The DNA here is from genome assembly GCA_041736655.1 of Phycisphaeraceae bacterium. GTDB lineage: Bacteria > Planctomycetota > Phycisphaerae > Phycisphaerales > Phycisphaeraceae > JAHQVV01. Next base: position 6 of record JBGSTE010000685.1, read on the forward strand.
CGAGGTTGATCGGGTCGTAGTTCGCCGACCACTGCTCGGTGACGGTGAAGTCGATAAGGTCTGCGCCCCAGAGGTACTCGCGCATGCCGTCGCGGTAGCCGCCGACGCCGACGCTGTAGCGTCCGGGCCTCAGCAGCAGGGCGGGCAGCTCAACGCTCGCTTCAAATCGGCCGGCGGGCAGGTCGGTCGGTCTGGCCGCATCATGCTGAGTCACGATGCGTACGCCGTCGCGGTAGATCGAGAAAGTGGTTCTGAAGTCGGGGATGGCGCGTTGCGATTCACCGACGACACTCAGGGTGATCGACTGGTCGGGGCGGATGATGCGTGCTTCGTTGTTGTCTACGCCGTTGATGGTGAGGTCGCGGAAGCGCACCGTCTGCGCGAGCGGGCCGTTGAAGACGCCCGACGGGTCGCGTCGCCAGTCGGCGACGAGGCGCAGGTACTGATCGATCGCGCTCTGCGGGTCGGTGGTGCAAACGACCTTGCCACCGTCCATGAGCAGCACGCGGTCGCACAGCCGGGCCACCGCGCCCATGTCGTGGCTGACAAACAGCACGGTCCGCCCGCCGCTGGCGATCTCGCTCATTCGGCCAAGGCAGCGCTGCTGGAAGCCCGCGTCGCCGACCGCCAGCACTTCATCAATCAGCAGCACCTCCGGCTCCAGGTGCGCCGCGACGGCAAATGCCAGACGGACGTACATCCCGCTGGAGTATCGCTTGACCGGCGTGTCGATAAATCGCTCAAGCTCGGAGAACGCGACGATCGCGTCAAACTTGTCGGCTACCTCGCGGCGCTTCATGCCCAGGATCGCGGCGTTGAGGTAGACGTTCTCGCGGCCGGTCAATTCGGGATGGAACCCGGTGCCTACTTCAAGCAGCGAGCCCACGCGGCCGCGGATCGTTGCACTGCCGCTGGTCGGTTCGGTGATGCGCGAGAGGATTTTCAAGAGCGTGGACTTGCCCGCGCCGTTTCGGCCGATGACGCCGAGCACCTTGCCCGGCTCGGCATCGAAGCTGACATCACTGAGGGCCCAGAACGTTTCGCGTGATGATGTCGATTCGCGATTGCGTCGGCCGGTGAGTTGTGCGACCGCCGAGCCCGCCAGGCCGTACAGCCGTTCGCCGAGCGTGCGGTGCGCGCTGAGGGACTGCCCCAGGCGGTACTGCTTGCTCAGCGCTTCGACATGGATGGCCGGTGGTGTCATGGGTTTGCTAACTGATCCAGCTAACGGCTAATGGCTAAAAGCTAAGGGCTTAGGGCTTCACACCCTGCCTCAGACGATGTCCGCGAATCGGCGTTCGGCGCGTTGGAAGTACATCAGGCCGACGATCAACGCGCTCGCGCCGACGACCGAGGAGATCAACCAGTCGGGATAAAGGATCGGTGTGCCGAGCATGGCGCTGCGGAGCGCGCCGATCGTGCCGCTGACGGGGTTCAGCGCCATCAGCCAGCGGAAGCGTTCGGGGACGATCACGACGGGGTAGAGGACCGGCGTGAGGAAGAAGAGGATCCGCAGCAGGAAGGGCAGCACATGCCGAAAGTCGCGGTAGGCCACGGTGATTGCGGACATGAGTACGCCCACACCCAGCACGCCGAGCATGAGCGTTGCGATCATCACCGGCAGCCAGAGCACCGTTGCGCCAAGCGGTACACCAAAGATCAGCATCGCAACGACCATCACGATGAGCCCGATGGCGTAGTCGATCAGCGGTGCACCGGTCGCGGCCAGCGGCACGAGCAGGCGAGGGAAGTAGACCTTGCGAACAATGCCCGCGCTGGCGACGATGCTGCCGCTGGATGCGGTGACCGCCGACTCGAACAGTGTCCACGGCAACACACCGGCTAGAACGAAGACTAAATAAGGCGTTGGCGCGACCTTCGCATCAAGGCCCATCAGTCGGCCAAAGAAGAGATAGAGGATCAGGGCCATCAGCACCGGCTGGATCACCGCCCAGCCCACGCCCAGGGCCGCCTGCTTGTAGCGCACCTTGACATCGCGCAGCGCGAGGATGAGCAGCAGGTCGCGGTAGCCCCACAGCGCATCGAGGCCCAGCCGGCCAAGCCCACGGCTGGGGCGGATGACCGTGATCGGCATCGTCTGCCGGGTTGTCGTGGGGATCGATGACACCTGAAAACTCCGCGCAACAGCAACTGGCCGGTAACCGGGCCTATCGCTTATCGTCGCATCGAAGTATCAGACCCCAGACGATCCTGCCAGCGTGATCAGGGCCACACTTAACGGACCTGTCGAGCGGGCAGGGGCCGATAAGGTTGACGAAGCGCGTTCACGCCATCGCGTTGATCGCCATTCATCGGATGAACGAGATACGGGTTGATCTGTAGAACGCGATTCAGGCGGCTGGTGTCAGATCGGCCGGGCTGGGATCGAGGGCGCTTCTTCGACGCGCTGGGTGAGGATGCCCGTCGGCTGCTGGGGTTCGTTCGCTTCGTTCAGCGCGCGGGACTTGTCTTTTCGCTCTCGCCGGGAGGGCTTGTCGAAGGCGAAGAGCTGCTGCTTTTGCCGGTCCGCATCGCGCTGCTGCCTGGCGCGGGCTTTTTCTTCTTTGGCCGCGGCCTTGGCCACCTTGCGGGCGGCGCGCTCGGCGAGCTTGGCTTCATCGACCACGCATACCGGGCGGTTGGCCAATAGCCCTGCCGCAAGAACGCCTACGAGCGCGAGCATCGGCATCCGCAGCATCTCGCCGGGCGTCACACTTGTAAACGCCAGCGCCACGAGCGGGGCCGCGAGCACGCACGTCTCGACAAAGCGACGACGTGACAGCATCACACCGATCGACACCGTCGCCAGGCTCGCCAGCGCCGCGTTCATCAGAAGCCAGCTATCGGCCAGCACATCGGCGACCGGGTCGTGCGAAGCCGAACGCTTCTGCTGAATGTTGATGGCGTTGGCGGTCAGTCGGCCCGCGTCACCCACCGGCAGGCCCAGCGCCTGGCCAAGCTCGGCCAGCGACGGGTCGGTCAGCG
>JBGSTE010000030.1:0-1136 GCA_041736655.1 Phycisphaeraceae bacterium
GATGGCGGTCTTGCGGGACTGGAGCTCGCCCTTGGGCAGGGATTGGATAAGGTCAACCAGCAGCCGCGCCTCAGGCCGAACCTGGCCACTGGCGTCGAACATCTCGTCGAAAAACCCTTCGGTCTGGTAGCCGTCAAACGCAAGAGCCGTCACGGTTTTAAGTCCACCTGGGTGTGAGGATTAGCAGGCCTCTTCCCGGCTTCAGTCTCCCATAAATCGGGGCGTTGTCAATGATCGCCCCCGATCGAGCCGGGCGAAGGATCAAAGCCCTCAAATCAGATGGGAGGGCGAGGCTCCCGCCGAGCCGCAAGTTGCAGAAAATTAGCGGCTCGGCAGGAGCCGCGCCCACCCGTGGATCCCTACACCTTTTGACTCAACGCTCGACGCGTGCCCCGCCGCCGTGCATGAGTTTTTCGACTTCCGCGAGCGAGGCCATCGAGGTATCGCCGGGCGTGGTCATCGCCAGGGCGCCGTGGGCCGCGCCGTACTCGACGGCCAGTTTCGCGTCGCCGGTGGTCAAAAGGCCGTAGATGAAGCCTGACGCGAAGCTGTCGCCGCCGCCGACACGGTCGAGGATTTCGACGCCGTTGCGCTGCATCGCCTCATGGAATGAGCCGTCGTACCAGCACAGCGCGCCCCAGTCGTTGACCGTCGCGCTTTTGACTGTTCGCAGCGTCGTGGCGGTTGCGGCGAAGTTGGGGTATTCGCTCACCGCCCGCTCGATCATGCGCTTGTAGCCCGCGATGGGGAGCTCGCTGTGGTGGTGATCAACCCCTTCAACCTCCAGGCCCAGGCACGCGGTGAAGTCTTCTTCGTTACCGATCATGACATCGACATGTTTAGCGATGCGCTTGTTGACTTGTTGCGCCCGCGCCTTGCCGCCGATGGCTTGCCAAAGCGACGGGCGGTAGTTCAGGTCGTAGGAGGTGATGACGCCGTGCTGCTTGGCCTTGATGAGCGCTTCTTCGGTGACGTCGGGGGTCGAGTCTGAGAGGGCCGCGAAGATGCCGCCGGTGTGCAGCCAGCGGACGCCCTGGCTGAAGATCGCGTCCCAGTCGATGTCGCCGGCCTTGAGTTGCGAGGCCGCGGAGTTGCCTCGGTCTGAACAGCCCACCGCCCCGCGCAGGCCGAAGCCG
>JBGSTE010000034.1:0-13257 GCA_041736655.1 Phycisphaeraceae bacterium
CTCAAGCGCATCGACAAGAAGGGCATGGCCGCCGCCTATGAGTTCATGGTCGTCACGCCAGGCATCGCCCACATGATCCGCGACAACAAGTCCTTCCGCATCGACTCGATGATCCAGACGGGCAAGAAGTTCGGCATGCAGTTGCTCGACGACCACCTCTGGAGCATGTACGAAAAGGGCATGATTTCCGCCGAGGACATGGTCGACCGTGCCAAGAACCCCGAGCAACTGGTCGAGAAGGTGCACCGGGCCGGCGGACAGGTCGGCCGCGTGGAACTGGACGAGGCGGAAGACACGCCGTGACGCGAGCCGGAAACTATTGTGTAAGACCGTGATGCGGCATAAGATAGAGCAATCGAGGTAGCGCCCTTCTTCCCGAGGGGCTTGGACCCAAACGATGCCAGAACTGGACTACAAAGAACTCAAAGGCAAGCGCATTGGCCGCATCCTGACCAAGCTGGGCAAGGTCAGCCGCGAGCAGGTGCACGAAGCGCTTGAACTGCAGAAGCAGCGCCGCCGGCCGCTGGGGCAGATCCTCATCGACCTGGGCTACGTAAAGGAAGACGATGTCACCCTGGCCCGCGCCGCGCAGGACGGGATGCCGATCATCGACCTGGAGGACTTTGACATCCTCGAGGAGGTCCGCCGGGCCATCCCCTCGGAGATGGCCAACGCCTACCAGGTGCTGCCGATCATGTTCGACAAGGGCTCGAACAAGCTGACGGTGGCGATCAAGACCGCCGACAACTTCCGCGCGGTCGACGACCTGCACCTGCTGATGGGTTTCAAGGTCGAGGCCATGGTCGCCCCCGCCGAGCAGATCGCCAAGAAGATCAAGCAGTACTACGGCGACGACGACGAGTCGCTGGCCGGGCTCATCGGCGAGCTGACCGAATCGACCGACTTTGAAGACCTCGACGGCCGCAACGAGTCGATCGACCTCGAAGAGCTGGTGCATGCTGCGGACGACAACCGCGTCAAAAAACTCCTGAACCTCGTGCTGCTGCAGGCGATCAAGGACAAGGCCTCGGACATCCACTTCGAGCCCTTCGAGGACGAGTTCAAGATGCGTTACCGCATCGACGGCGTTCTTTACGAGATGATCCCCCCGCCCAGGCACCTGGCCAACGCGATCGTCAGCCGTATCAAGGTCATGAGCGGCCTGGACATCGCCGAACGCCGCATGCCCCAGGACGGGCGTATCGAGCTGATGGTCAACGGCGCACCGGTGGACCTGCGCGTGGCCGTCCTGCCGACGATGTTCGGCGAGTCGTGCGTCATGCGCGTGCTGGACCGCGGCAACGTCAACCTCGACCTGGACAAGGTCATGCCGCGCGAAGATGACCAGAACATCTTCCGCCAGCTCATCAAGAAGCCCAACGGCATCGTCATCGTCACCGGGCCCACCGGCTCGGGCAAGACGACCACGCTCTACTCGGCGCTGGCCGAACTGAACAAGATCAGCGAGAAGATCCTCACCGCCGAGGACCCGGTCGAGTACGACATCGACGGCCTGATCCAGGTGCAGATCAACCCGGCGCAGGGCCTGACATTTGCCAAGGCCCTCAAGAGCTTCCTGCGTCAAGACCCGGACATCATCCTCATCGGCGAGACCCGCGACCTCGAAACCGCGCAGATCGCCGTGCAGGCCTCGCTCACCGGCCACCTGGTGTTCACGACGCTGCACACCAACGATGCGCCCAGCTCGATCGCCCGCTTGATCGACCTGGGCCTGGAGAGCTTCCTGGTCACCGCGACGCTCGAGGGCATCGTGGCCCAGCGGCTGGTCCGCAAGATCTGCACGCGATGCAAGCAGGAATACCAGCCGAACGAGGAAGAGCTTTTGCGTCTGGAACTGACGCCCGAGGACCTGCAGGGCCGAACCCTGTACCGCGGCCGGGGCTGTGATTTTTGTAACCACTCTGGCTTTAAGGGCCGGATGGCGATCTTCGAGATCATGGTCCTCAACGATGAGATGCGGGATCAGATTATGAGTAACGCGTCATCGCAGCAGTTGATGGCTAAGGCGCGCAAGAGCGGTATGCGGACGCTGCGCCAGTCGGGCCTGCTTGCGTTGTATGACGGGTTGACGACGATCGATGAAGTCGTGCGTGAGACGCTCGCCGCAGATTAGCGGTTGGCGTCGGTGGTTTTTCTTCCCCAAGCCTTGGGTGGGCTCAAGGAATACAGTTATGCCAAGTTACCAGTTTGAAGCGCTCAACGATGCAGGCAAGCCCCAGAAGGGCACGATCACTGCCGCCAGCAGTGACGAGGCGATCGCGCGCATCCGCAGTCAGGGCTTCTTCCCCACTTCTGTCCGCGAGCAGAAGACCAAGAAGAAGTCGGGCACTGGCGGTCCAGCCGCGGCCGGCCCGGCCACCGGCGGCGCCGCCGTCAAGAAGAAGAAAGGTGAGTTCAGCCTCAGCATCGGCGGGGTCAGCCAGAAGCACCTGACCCTCTTCACCCGCCAGCTCTCGACCCTCCAGGACGCGGGCCTGCCCATCCTCCGCTCGCTTTCGATCCTCGAACAGCAGCAGAAGCCGGGCCTGATGAAGAACACCCTCGGCGGGGTCCACGAAGACGTCTCCGGCGGCTCGGCACTGTCCGACGCGATGGCCAAACACCCCCGCGCCTTCAACCGCCTGTATACGAAAATGATCGCCGCCGGCGAGGTCGGCGGCGTGCTGGACCTGATCCTCCAGCGACTCTCGGAGTTCCTCGAAAAGGCCGAGAAACTCAAGAAACGCATCATCTCCGCGATGATCTACCCCATCGCGGTCATCTCCATCGCGTCGATCATCGTGCTGGGCATCATGATCCTCATCGTGCCCAAGTTCATCGAGATCTTCAACGACTTCGACACCGACCTCCCGGGCCCGACGATCTTCCTCATCGAGATCGCCAAGTTCCTGGCCGGCCCGATCCTGCCGGTCGAAAAAGGCGGCAACGGGTCGAACTTCCCCGGGGTCATCGCGGTCCTGCTCGCGCCGTTCTTCTTGTTTTTCTTCCTCAAGTTCGCGCGTAAGACCGAGGGCGGTAAGGCCATCATCGACCGCATCATGCTCATGATCCCCGTCATGGGCGGTCTGATCAAGAAGTCCACCGTCGCCAAGTTCACCCGAACGCTCGGCACGCTCATCAACGCCGGCGTCCCCATCCTCGACGCGATCAAGATCACCTCCGAGACCACCGGCAACGACGTGTACGCCAAGGCCCTCATGTCCGTCCACGACTCGGTCCGCCAGGGCGACAGCTTCGCCGAGCCCCTGCGCAAGGCCAAGGTCTGTGATTCGCTGGTCGTCAACATGATCGACGTCGGCGAAGAGACCGGCGACCTGGACAAGATGCTCGACAAGATCGCAGACAACTACGACGAAGAAGTCGACAACGCGGTGGCAGGCCTGGTCTCGCTGCTCGAACCGATCATGGTCGTCGTGCTCGGCCTGATCGTCGGCTTCATCGTCGTCTCGCTGTTCCTGCCCCTGGTCAAGCTCATGCAGGAAGTCATGTAAGCCAAACGCCATACGACAACTTTTTTCGTCCCATCCACCCCGCTCCCGCAGCGGGGTGTTTTTTTGATCGGCTACCATACCGGTATGGCTCCAGCGTCAGATCAAAGCACACCCTCAACGCCCGCACGACGATTGCCGATCCTCGTCCGCCACGCGGTCTCGCTGGCGGTCGTCTTTGCGCTCGCCCTGCCGCTGTCCTACTACGTCGGCCAGCGCATTTATCGTAACCTGCAACTAAACAAACTTGAAGCGGTCGATCGTGCCACGTTTGATGAAGGCCTGGCCTACGTCCTGACCCATGCGGGAAGAGACAACTCCATCTTCGATGAGGTGCTCGTTCAGATCACCACGCTGCCGGCGGATCGCGCAGCCGACCTGCTGCTGACGCTCGCCAGCGCGCAGCCATCAACCGCCCCGCTGCCCGAATCGCTCTACGATGCGATGGGCCCGCTGATCGCCCGCCTGCCGTTTGATCAGGCCATCGGGCTCTACGACGCGCTCGTGAAGCTCGGGTCGGTTAATGCGGACAGGTCGGCCGAACTGCTGCTGATGCACCTGCAAACCAAATCGGACGCGGAGCTGCTGGCCGCGGTGGACCTGCTCGACGCCCGCCTGCTGTGGTCCAGGGAACTTGTCCCGCAAGACAAATGGATCGCCTGGCTTGCGATCCTGGCTCAGTCGGCCAGCGAGTTGTCGCAGTACAAGTCCGCGCGGATGCTCGGCGAACTGCCCGACGCGGTCGATCAGCCGGTGATCTCTGAACTCCTGCAAAAACTGACACAAAGCCCGCACGACGCGGTGCGTGCGCAGTGCCTGCTGGCGTCGGCCGGGTACGCCGCGATCGCCAAAGAAGCAACCGACTACGAGCAGATCATCTTCACGCTCGGCCAGGACGCGAACAAGATCATCGCCCGACGTGCGTGGATGATCGTCGGGCACCTCAAGCCTTTCAGCGGTTTTGCCGTGAACTGGAAGGAGGCAGACCCATTCGTCGCCGAGGCGATGCTGTGGGCTTCGGTGAAGACGAACCCGGAAGACCCCACGCCTGCTTTCGAGGCCTATGCATCATCAGGTGTGGCCGCGCTCGGGCTGCACGCGCTCGGATCCAGCGAACAGGAACAGACGCTTGACCAGCTCGAATTCGAATTGCTAAGCACGCGGAAGACGCTAGCGATGTGGCGTATCTTGTGTGTACTGGCTCAGACCTTCCGGCCGCACGCGGACACACGCGACTGGGTGCGAGAACAGCTATTGTGGAATCGCCGAGAGCCGACCGGTGTCGATCCAAACACACCGGCATGGAACTGGCAGGATACGCCGGGCTTGATGCTCGCCGGTGAATACTACGCTTACCCGGGTCACACGAAAGACAAACTCGAGAACGAGTTCGAAGCGGCGCGTCAGCTCGCGGACTTGGAAGGTGTAGCCCGCCTGCCGAAGGACAGGCGTAGCGGCTACACGCACTTCGGCCGGGATGAAACGCCGCCCCTACGGGTCATCGCGGGTGCTGCTGGACTGTCTGTCGTTTTAGAGAAGCGTGAGCTTACGCGCGTGCTACGAGACAACCCCGACCTGCTGCCATTGACGACCACGTATCTGATCGGTCTTGCTCCGCAGCAAAACCCTCAACAGTCAGTATCGATCGAAACTCTGATCCGATCGAATGAGCCCGCTCTCCTAGTGGCAGCAGCATTGGCAGCGGGGATACGAGATCAAAACCTAAGTCTTATCGCCGGAGTCACCGCCGATTTCCTGCGCAAGCACCCCGACCTTACCGACGATCAGCTCCACGCGATGACCGACGCCGAGCTCGCGAACCTCGGCCTCAAGCGTGTCGATGCGATCAAGGCCCTGCTCGAGGCGGCTGAAGCCGCCCCGCCTTCGGCCAATCGCTCGGACGAAGCCAAGCTGCTCAAGCTCGCGCTGTGGATGCGTGGCGACCTGGGCGAAGACTTCACGCCTACCGCTGAGGCGATGCTCTTCGATAAAGACCTGCCGACTTCGACCGTGCTGATGTGCCTGCTGCACATGAAGCGGCCGATCGCGCTGGATTACCTGCTGGGCGACCGCGTCAGCCCCCCGCCGGACCTGCACGCGCTGTTGGTTCAGGAGCGGTGGTGGCATGTCTTTCGCCGATTCGTGGATACGTCGGACCTCACGCTCTGGCTGTGGGGCGATAGCGAGGCGCAGGCGTTTCAGATCGAGGCGATGCGGCAGTGGTACGCGGTCAACCGCTGGCGGATCGAGCGCGGGTGGTGGCCGAACGTTGATTGATAATTGATGATTGATGATTGATGACTTGAGGTTTAAGATTGAGCCGTGATCGAGATATTCCGACGCCTCATGATCGATAGGTTCACACCATGCACAACCCCGCCAAGACACAGTACCCCGTCCTCGATGCCATCCAACACCGCTGGAGCCCGCGTGCTTATTCAGAAAAGCCTGTCGAGCCTGCAAAGCTGCGCTCGCTCTTCGAGGCGGCGCGATGGGCGGCCTCGTCTTACAACGAGCAGCCCTGGCGATTCATCGTCGCAACCAGGGACAACCCCGCCGCATATGACAAGGCCCTGAGCTGCCTGGTCGAAGCGAACCAGGCCTGGGCCAAGGCTGCGCCGGTGCTCGTGCTCACGGCGATCAGCACGACCTTCAAAAAGAACGGCAAGCCCAACCGCGTGGCGCTGCACGACCTGGGCGCGGCGGCGGCGCACATCGCGATTGAGGCGACGAATCACGGCCTGGTCATCCACCAGATGGCGGGCGTCGACACCGACAAGGTTGCGAGCGTCTACAACCTGCCCGAAGGCTTTGAGGCCCAGACCGCCATCGCCATCGGCTACCCCGGCGAGGCCGACAGCCTGCCCGAGGGCTGGATGCGCGAGGCTGAAAAAGCAGATCGCTCGCGCAACACTTTCGACGCATTCGTCTTCGGCGACACGTGGGGCAAGGCGTCGGGGTTGTTTTGATCGATCTGTCTGACCTATAAGGAGACCAACATGCTTGGCAAGTTTGATGAAGAAGGAGCCGAAAAGTTTCGACACATGTTCGGCCCGGGTCAGATCGACAGCCAAGTCCGCAGCCTGATCAGCATGTGCTGGATGACGCTGCCGGAAGAAAAGAAAACTGTGGACGATCTGGAGCGCATCTTCAGGCACATCGTTGACCGCGCGTTCCGCGACCTGCGTGAAGACCGCACCATCTTCGGCCTGCCGGCCTGAGTCCTTGGCACAGCCGCGTCGCTTCGTAGTGATGCAAGAATCGCTTAGGCCGGCTGGCGCTTGGTCGGGTTTTCCCGGCCGAGCGTGTGGCCGCGCAGCTCGGCGGCCAGGAAGCCCTCGACCCAGTTGCCGATCTGGTCACGCACGCGACGGAAGACCTTGATCGGTTCTTCGCCGGGGTTGTTCGGGTGGTCTGGGTCTTCGAAGCTGTGGTGCAAGACACGCTTGGCACCGGGGAACACCGGGCACGCTTCCTTGGCCGAATCACACACCGTCAGCACGCAGTCAAAGTCCTGGTCCGAATACTCGCTGATGTGGTTGGAGGTCTGCCTGCTCAGGTCGATACCGCGTTCTTTCATGACCTGCACGGCCATGGGGTGGATACCGCCCTTGGGGTTCGATCCTGCGGAGTAGACCTCGACGCGGTGTTTGCCCAGTTGACGCATCCAGCCCTCGGCCATCTGGGATCGGCAGAAGTTGCCGGTACAGACGATGAGATAGCGTTTGATGTTTGTTGATTCAGTACTCATGGGCTTGGTCCGTATCCTGTTCGTCCGGTTGCAGGCCGGCGGTCGCGCGGTCGTCGGAGATCGGCAGGCTTGGCAGCGCGGCGATGAAGCGGCGGCCGTAGGGCTTGCTGACGATCCGACGATCGAGCACGAGGATCGTACCACGGTCCTGTTTAGAGCGGATGAGCCGGCCAAACCCCTGCTTGAACTTCAGCACCGCCTCGGGCAAGGCGTACTCGGCGAACGGGCTGCCGCCGCGGGCCTTGATCCGCTCGTTACGCGCCTCGATGATCGGACGATCGGGCACGGCAAAGGGCAGCCGCGTGATCACCACCAGCCGAAGCGCCTGGCCCCGCACATCGACGCCTTGCCAGAAACTGTCGGCCCCTAGCAGCACGCTCCGGTGGTTGTGCTTGAACCGCGCGAGCATCTCGCTCCGCTGCACGCCCTCGCCCTGGATCAGCATCGGCATGCTCCGCGACTCCAGCGGGCCACGCAGGAGTTCCGCCATCTCACGCAACTGCTTGTAGCTGGTAAAGAGCACAAACGCCCCGCCGTCGGAGGTGTCCAGGTGACGAAGCAGCGTCCGCACCGCCTGCGCGGTGTAGGCCTGCTCGCTCGGCTCGGGCAAGGTCGGGCAGACGATCAACTCGGCCTGCCGCTGGTAATCAAAAGGTGAGCCGAGCAACAGCGTCCGCGGCTCATCGCAACCCACACGCCCGGTGAAGTGGGCGAAGGCGGGGTCTGCGCTGGGCTTGGTGGTGGGACAGGCATCCTGCCTGTCATGGAGCTCCTCTGATTCATGGGTGATGACAGGTTGCAAACTTGTCCCACCTTTTGCGGTAGATGCTGTCGCCAGCGTCGCCGAGGTCAGCACCACCGGCAGCGGCTCCTGGCGTGAGGTCGTCGCGCCAAAGAGACGCTCACGCAGAAGCCCGCCGACCTCGATCGGGCTGCTGCACAGCTTCACCCGGCTGAAGATCCCCTTGCGCGACACCTCGACCCAGTACACGCTGTCGGTCACCGTCTGCTCGATGAGCGCGGTGATCGTCTGCGCCAGGGCCCCGGCCCGGTCGGCGTAGCTGCCGATCTCCATGCGGTCCTCTTCGCTCTCCAGCGCGTCCTTGATCCGCTTGAGCATGAGCGACAGGTCGTTGAGTGCCGGCGACAGCGCGTTGTCGATCTCCAAGGGCGAACGCGCCCGGCCGTTGTTCGCGCCGTACTGGTCATACCACGCAGCAACCTCATCAAAAAACTGCTCGCTGATGGTCCGCGCCGTCTCCGCCAGGTACATCGCGCGGTGCAGGAGTTCGCTATCGACCTTCTTTTGCAGGGAAATCAGGAGGCCCTTCTGCCGCCGGGCCTGGTACAGCCGGCTGATGAGGTAGGCCGACTGGTACCGGCTGGCGCTAAGGCCAAAGTGTTCGCTGGCGACATCCTCGATCGTGTGGGCCTCGTCGAGGATCACCGCGTCGTACGCAGGCAGCAGGCCAAAGCCCTGGGCGCGGAGCGCCAGGTCGGAGAAAAACAGCGCGTGGTTGACAACGAGGATGTCCGCGTTCTGCATCCGCCTGCGGGCCGACTGATAAAAACACTTGAGATACGTCGGGCAGCGCTTGCCCATACAGTCCTCGCTGTCGGACTGCACCTCGTTCCAGATGTTCGGGCTCTCAAGCTGCGGCAGCGTCGCGAGCGAGCCGTCCTCGGTGGTCTTGCTCCAGTCCATCACTTGTTCGAGTGAGAGAAACTCCTTCGAATCGTTGAAGAGTTGGTTCTGCCGCTCGTGCGCCCGCTTGGCGCGGCGGAGCGAGAGGTAGTTGCCCCGGCCCTTGACGAGCACGGCACTGAACTCGATGGGCAGCACCGCCTGCAAGAGCGGGATGTCCTTGCTGACGATCTGTTCCTGCAGCGCGATCGTGTGCGTGGAGACAACGACCCGGCGTTTCTGGTCCTTGTCTTGAAGATACTTGGCGATGTGTTCGATCGCGGGCAGCAGATAGCCGAAGGACTTGCCGACACCCGTGCCCGCTTCGACGACGAGCTTGCCCCCGGTGTCGAGCGCGTGGCCGACCGCCTCGATCATCTGCCGCTGCTGCGGGCGCTCTTCAAAGTCCTCGCCCATGCGTCGGGCGATGGGTCCGTCAGGCCCGAGGATGTGCGAGAGGTCGATGTTCACGGGGCTATTGTAGGTGTTGGGAGTTAGGGATTGGGATTTAGGAAAGAAAGTACGATTTGCATACCCCAACCCCCAAAACCCAATTCCAAAATCCTATGATGTTGTCATGCCACACCCGACCGACCCCAACTGCATCTTCTGCAAGATCGTCGCCGGTCAGATCCCCTGCCACCGGCTGTACGAAGACGACCGCGTGCTGGCGTTCCTGGACATCGGCCCGCTGAGCAAGGGTCATTCGCTCATCATCCCCAAGGGCCACTACGAACTGATCAGCCAGGTACCTGAAGAAGAAGCTGCGGCCATGGGACGCATCGTGCCGGGCTTATCCAAGGCCATCATGCAGGCGACCGGCGCGCTGTCCTGGAACCTCCTGCAAAACAACGGCGGCACTGCTGGCCAGGTCGTCGGCCACGTTCATCTGCACATCATCCCCAGGCCGGCCGGCGACTCACGCGATGAGGCGATCAAGGGTAATGGTTTGCCGTTCAAGTGGCCGGCGGGAGAGGTGGATCACGCGGAGGCGGGGAAGTTGGCGGAGCAGATCAAGGATTCATTGCGTGGTTAACGCGGAATGCCCTTGGCTTTGTGGCAAGTGTGGCTACAGCCTGCAAGGACTTGGTGATGATTCCGCGTGTCCGGAGTGTGGCTCTGTCGAGCGAGTTCTAAACCTCGCCAAGGTTTTCCGTGTATCGAATCTCAAATATGCCTGTGTCTTTACTAGCGCGGCTTGCCTGATCTTTGCGGTGTCGCTGGGTGTCAGTGCGTTTGGGATGCAAAACGCATACTACGGATTATCGAGTTGGTGGCTGCTGCTCGGTTGGTTAGCTGGTGCCGTGATTTACTTCGTAGGAGTCACAACACTCTCGAATGTCCGGTTCAATGATTTTGCTAGACAGAAACTTGCGATACGATTTCTTATTGTCATTTGTTTTCTGGGCACCTGTAGTGCACTCTTGTTGTTTAAAGGAACTTACAAGGGGGGATTTGGAATTGTGCCAGCCTCTATCAAAATCGGCTTATATATTTCACCAGCGATTGCATTAACATCTGCGACCCTGCCAGCGCTTCTTGGCTTACACTTCAAGAGCGTAAACAGAACTAATGTAGCACAAGCACTATTCATCACTGCTGGCTGTCTATTGATATGTGCATCAGGAGTCATCGGGCTTTACTTACTGGTTTGGCTCGATTGGACTATTGGGATTGGCCTGTATCTCTCAGAGCCAGGTGGCTACACAGTGATTATCCCATTTGCCTTAAAAACCTTTGCAGTCCTAGGCTCATGCGCTTCGCTCTATGGTTTTATTGTTGGAATTAGAGCGTACCAATCTGTCAAATAAGACATTCGTCACAACGTCCCCTTCGTACTCGGCACATCACTGCCCGTGATTCGCACCGCATCGCGCAAAGCCCTTCCAAACGCTTTAAAAATCGCCTCGGCGATGTGGTGGTTGTTTTCGCCCCGGGGGACTTCGAAAATCTGCCAGAGCCCCGGCTCCATGAAGTCCCTTGGCGGATTGTAGTAATAGGATTTTGCGGAATTTTCTCGCATTAGGCGGCCGTCTGAGGTAGTTTGGATCAATGCGAACGCACTACGCATTGATGGTGTTGATCCTGGGGCTGGCGTTTCTTGCTGCTGCGGTGCTGCCGCCTTTGTTGCGGCGGCTGCCGTTGTCGTTGCCGATCATTTATGTGGGGGTGGGGATGCTGCTGCCGGTGGTGTGGACGGATTCGCCGCGTGCCGATCCGCTGGTGCAGAGTGAGTTGACGGAGCGGCTGTCGGAGCTGGCGGTGATCGTTTCGCTGATGGGGGCGGGGCTGAAGCTGGATCGTCCGTTGGGTTGGAAGAGCTGGTCGTCGACGTGGCGTCTCTTGGGGATCACGATGCCGTTGTGCATTGTGGCGCTGGCGTTGGGGGGCTGGTTTGCGATGGGGTTGACGCTGGCCGGTTCGGTGATGCTCGGCGCGGTGATGGCGCCGACGGACCCGGTGTTGGCGTCGAGTGTGCAGGTGGGTCCGCCGGGTAAGGGCAGGGAGCCGGAGACGCGGTTTGCGCTGACCAGTGAGGCGGGGTTGAACGATGGGCTGGCGTTTCCGTTTGTGAACCTGTCGATCCTGCTGGCGGGGGCGAGCGTGACGGCCGGTGGGCTGATGGGCTGGCTGGCGGTGGATGTGCTGTGGAAGATTCTGGCGGGGGTGGGGATGGGGGTGTTGCTGGGTCGTTTGCTGGCGTGGTGTATTTTCAGTTATTGCCGGCCGGGCAATATCACCGAAGGGTTCGTGGCGCTGGCGATCACACTGGTGACCTACGGGGCGACCGAACTGGTGCACGGGTACGGGTTTATCGCGGTGTTTGTCGCGGCCCTGGTGTTCCGGGCGCAGGAGAAGAACCATGAGTTGCACCAAACGCTGCACGCGTTTGTCGATCAGGTCGAACGCCTGCTCATGGCGGGGCTACTCATGTTCTTTGGCGCGTCGATCACGCACGGGCTCTTCGAGGCGCTCACGTGGCAGGGCGCATTGGTGGGTGTGGTGTTCCTGCTGATCGTTCGGCCGACCGCGGGTCTGATCGGGTTGATGGGGACGAAGCTGCCCCGTCCTGAACGCTATGCGATTGCAGGGTTTGGGATCCGAGGGATCGGGACGTTTTATTATCTGGCGCACGGTCTCAAGGAGACCGACATCATGGACACCAATGCGCGTGAGCTGTGGGCGACGGCGGGCCTAATCGTGCTGATGTCGGTGGTGCTGCACGGTACGACGGCAGGGTTCGCGATGCGGTACGTGAACGCGGAGGAAGACAAAGATGATTGATAGCCGACAGCGGTTTACTAAAGGCTATACATTTAGCGCTTTGAGGATGGATGGTACGCTGTGGACATGGGTGACGTGACAAGTACCAACCGGCGGACGTGGCGAAGGCGCTTGATGGTGTATCTGATCCTGATCATCGGGCTCTATACGGCCTACTGCGGGCTGTTGTATTTCAACCAGACGAAGCTGATCTTCCCGGCGGCGTTCGCGGGCCGTCCGGGTGCGGCGCTGCCGACGATGACGACGCAGACGATCGAATTGGAAACGGAGCAAGGCAAGACAGTCGCATGGTTCGTGCCCGCCCCCGGAAGTGGCAACGACGCGGATCAGCCAAAGCCGCTCGCGGTGTTCTTGCATGGCAATGCGGAGCTGATCGATCATCAAGGCCCGGCCATTGACCTCTACCACGCGCTGGGCGTGTCGGTGCTGCTGGTGGAGTACCGCGGCTATGGACATAGCCAGGGCACGCCGTCGCAGAAGCACATCGTCGCGGACACACTGGCGATCCTCCATCAGGTGCTTGAGCGTGATGAGGTCGACGCAGCCCGACTGATCCTCCACGGCCGATCCATCGGCGGCGGGTTAGCGACGCAGGTGGCACTCCAAACCAGTCCCATCGCGCTGATCGTCGAGAGTACGGGCACGAGCGTGGCCGGCATGGCCTGGCGCTACGGCGCTCCGCCCTTTCTGGTGACCAGCCCGCTGCGCACGCAGTTGGCGTTCAAGAAGCTCGACTGCCCGATCCTCATCATGCACGGCAGGAACGACGACATCTTCCCCCTCCATCACGCCCACACGCTGCAAAAGGCCGGCAAGCAAACAACACTGGTGCTGTTTGATGCGGAACACAACACACTGCCGGGACCGGGCCAAGAGAAGTTGTATCAAGCGTCGGTCGCAGAGCACCTGCGCCGTGCCGGGGTGATCGGCGAAGGTCAAGGGCCTTCGTCGCTTCGTGGTTCAATCGCTCCGTAGTCCCTACAGGTTGCCACTCACGCCGCCATCCCCAGCCTCTGCACCACCGGCCC
>JBGSTE010000041.1:0-17999 GCA_041736655.1 Phycisphaeraceae bacterium
AAGCGATCTTAAGTAGAGGTGCGATCAGGCCGACTGTATCGATAGCGTCGATTGAGCAGGCAAACCCAATGGCAAGAGGACGGCAGATGCAGCAGGTCGCAAGTGACAGCGGATTGGCCCCGATCATCGGTCAGAGCAGCAAACCTACGACCGACGTGGGCGGGCTGATCGCGGCGGTCGAGTCGAAGATGGCTGAGCTCATGGCCTGGCACGCGCAGCAGGTGCGCCAGCTCGAGACCGACAAGACCGTGCTGCAGGCCCAGGCCGAGCAACAGCGCGAGACCTTCGCCAGCGAACGCAAGCAGATCGAAGATCGCGTCGAGCAGGTCAACCAGCAGCGGATCAAGCTCGTGGAACTTACGAGTAAGCTCCGGGCTGAAGAGTCGGCGATGTCTCGCGAGTGGTCGGAAGTTCAGCGTGAGCGTGAGTCGATCCAGCGCCAGGCGGCCGAGCTTGCCGAGCGCCGCCAGCGTGTTGACGATCGCGTCAAGGCCTGGCTCGCGTCCACCGCCGCGGAGCTGAGCCAGCCGCTGAAGCTCACCGAGCCGATCGACGACGACGCCGACCGCCATGCGGCGTAATCGCAGCGTTTCTGCAATTCTCTACTTTTCTGATTCTCTGCTTTTCTGAATTTTTACTTATCTATTTTTCTGCCTCACCGTACGCCTGAACCTCGAAGGGGTTGTCGCGGTACGGGTCTTTGCCGCGCATCCACTGCCAGAGTCCCGCGAGCACGTAGGCCGGCGTGAACAGCGGGCCCCAGCGTTCGTACTGGCGAACGTGGACGCGTTCGTGCGTGCGTGTGATGTGCAGGGCGTGAGCGCTTTGCGCGAGGACGACGTGGCCGATGGTGATCGCCAGCGCCCCGCCGGTGACAAAGGGCAAGCGTTGGAGGAGGGCTTTGACCCATCCGCCGTGGGCCTCGATGACGCCGGTGTGGAGGGACCAGCCGCCCCCGGTGATTCGTGCGAGTAGCGCCCACGCGAGGCCGATGAGTGTGTTGGGGCTTACCCAGAGGTAGCGGATGAGTGTCAGCACGCGTGCTATTTAACTGCCAAGGCGCCAAGACGCCAAGGAAGGCCGATCTTTTTGCCACAAGAAGGCACAAAAAAATACAAAAAGAAAACCCTGGATAACCACGAAGAACACGAAGAATGTCAATTATCTTGCTTGAATCATGCCTTGCTTCGTGGTCTTCGTGACTTCGTGGTCGGGTCTATCAGGAGGCCCCTTTTGTACCTTTTTGTGACTTCTTGTGGCCAAATGCCTTGATGCCTTCCTAGGCGCCTTGGCGGTTGAATCGCAACTCACCTCAGTTTGATCGTCGACAGCGCGATGGCCGCGAGCAGGGCGGTGATGAGCCAGAAGCGGACGACGACCTGCTGCTCGGTCCAGCCGATCATGTGGAAGTGGTGGTGGACCGGTGCGCATTTGAAGATGCGTTTGCCGTTGCGGAGTTTGAACGAGCCGACCTGGAGGATGACCGAGAGCATCTCGAAGAAGAAGATGCCGCCGATGATCAGGAGCAGCAGTTCCTGGCGGATGACGACCGCGAGGAAGCCCAGCGTCCCGCCCAGCGCCAGTGAGCCGGTGTCGCCCATGAAGACCTGCGCGGGGTAGCAGTTAAACCAGAGGAAGCCCAGGCACGCCCCGGCCATCGCCCCGGCCAGCACCGCCAGCTCCTGCGCGTAGGGGATATGCGGCACGAGCAGATACTGCGCGAGGATGAAGTCGCCCTTCTGATAGCCGGCGATCAGGCAGAGCATCATGAACGCGAAGGAGACGATCACCGTGATGCCCCCGGCCAGGCCGTCCATCCCGTCGGTCAGGTTCACCGCGTTGCTGGTTCCGGCGATGAACAAGACCGCCAGCCCCACAAACACAACGCCCGGCAGGATGATCAGCCCCGGCGAAGGAACCCAGCCGCCCTGCTGACCGTCGAACACCCAGGTCTTTAACCCCGGCAGGTTCAGCGATTGGGACATGAGCTGGATGTGTTCATAATTCGGGTCCGCGTACTTCGATACGCCGTGGTGGTAGATGAAGATCCCCAGCAGCACCGCCAGCCCGAACTGGAAGAGCAGCTTCTCCCAGGAGCGCAGCCCGTCGCGCGAGCCGGGCTTACGCCGGGCGGTCGTGAGCTTGAGCCAGTCGTCGGCCATGCCGATGCCCGCCATGCCCAAGAGACAGATTAGCCCCATCCACACGTAAAACCCGTGCTGCCGGCTGATGTCCGCCAGGAGCAGCGTCACGATGACGATCGCGCCGACGATCATGATGCCGCCCATCGTCGGGGTGTTGGCCTTACTCTTCATCAGCTCGTTGATGTCCTTGTTGAAGAACTCGGGGTTGTCGCCGATCTTCTGAGCCATGAGCCAGCGGATGACCTTCTTGCCGAAGGTCACGACGAGCGTAAAGGACAGGATCATCGCGAGCACCGCGCGGAACTCGATGAAGGTGAAGATGCGCAGGAAGCTGAAGAAGGTGGCGTCAAGGCCCCCATCGATCCTGCGGTCGATGTAATGGATGAGCAGGTAGAGCAGGGTTGGGGTTGGGGGTTAGGGTGTAGGGGTTGGGGTGTAGTAAAGCACATGAAGCGACGCGGCTTGGCCGCGCGCAGCACAACACCCCTTATTTCGGCAGATCGGCGTCGGCAGGCCCAAAACGCCGTTCAATCGCGGGGATCAGCCGTTCAAGCCGCATCCCGCGCGAGGCCTTGAGCAGGATGGTGTCGCCGGGCTGGAGGAGGGCGGTAACGTCGGCGGGGGTGGTGTCGGTCCATCGCATCTGAAAGACCTCGTTGCTGTCCGCGTGCATCCGGACCCGGCAAAACGCCTCACCAATCAGAACCGTTGGACCCATCCACGCGGTGGCCGCGTAGTGCGCAACCACGTGATGCGACGCATCGGTGGCATCGCCCAGTTCAAACATGTCGCCGAGCACCGCGACGCGGCGGTGTTCATCACCCACGAGATGAAAGAGCATGTCGATCGCCGCACGCATCGAGGTCGGGTTGGCGTTGTACGCGTCGTTGATCACGGTCACGCCAGACCCAAACCGCAAGACCTGCCCGCGGTACTCAGGGGCCTTTGCGCTAGAGAGCGACTTGACCAGCGACGATAAATCAACGCCCAGGAACAGGCCCACGCCGACCGCAGCGGCTGCGTTCTGAAGGTTGTACTCGCCTTGGAGATAGAACTCTCCCTGCGCACAGTCGTTCAGGTACTGAAGCTCGAAAACCCCGGCACCGAGCCCCTGCAAAGATCGGACGCGCAGCCCCGGGCCCCTGTCGCCTAAGCCAAAGTTTTCTATAGCCGGCACAGACGAGGGGTTGACGACCGTTCGAATCTGCTCTAAAGCCTCGTCCTGCACCAACGCAATACCCTGCTCAGGGATGTGTTTGAGGATACTCGCCTCTTCGCGCGTGACGCCTTGCAGGTCCTTAAAGAACTCAAGGTGCTCTTCGCCGATCGACGTGATCACCGCGATGTCCGGCCTTGCGATCGCCGACAGGAAATCAATCTCACCCGGGTGATTCGTGCCGATCTCGCACGCAACAAAGTCGTCCTGCGGCTTGCCGCTTAGCAGTGTCAACGGCACGCCCAGGTGATTATTAAAACTCTTGGGACTCTGGATACCTTTGAGCCCGGCGTGGGTCAGGACGTGATGGATGAGATGTCGCGTCGTCGTCTTGCCGTTGGACCCGGCGATGCCGATGACTTTGCAGCCACCGGCCTTGAGTTCGTCGCGATAGGCGCGAGCGAGGTCTTGGAGGGCTTTAACCGTGTCATTGACTTTGAGCACGGGTGGCCTCGGCACCCTCCTCCTGCCCCCTCCCTCAAGGGAGGGGAGTTCTTGCTGCACGATCGCCAGCGCGGCGCCGGCGGCGAAGGCTTTATCTAGAAAATCGTGGCCGTCGAAGTTGTCGCCTTTGATCGCGAGGTAGGCCTGGCCCTTGGTGATCTCGCGGGTGTCGTGCCAGAGGCCGGTGACGCTGGCTTGCAGCTCGTCGGGTTTGACGAGCCACGTGCCCTGCGTGACGGCGGCGAGATTTTGATAGGTCCAGAAGTTCATGCTTTCATCTTCTCACGCAGGGCGGCGGCGGCCTGCTCGCGGTCGTCGAAGTGGTGCTTGGTCTTGCCGATGATCTGGTAATCCTCGTGGCCTTTGCCGGCGATGAGGACGGTGTCTTCTGTACGGGCCAGGTTAATAGCGAAGCGGATCGCCTCGGCCCGGTCGGGGATGATGTGGGTTATGGCGTGGGTACCAGACGCTTCGCTGCGCTCAGCGTCGGCGTGGGGGGTGAAGCCTTGTGCGGTGTCGCTGAGGATCTGCTGGGGGTCTTCGGTTCTTGGGTTGTCGCTGGTGAGGATGACGATGTCGGCAAAGCGCTGGGCGGACTTGGCCATGAGCGGGCGCTTCTGGCGGTCGCGGTCGCCGCCACAGCCGAAGACGGTGATGAGCTTGCCTTTGGTGAGCGAGCGCATGGCGCTGCCGACGTTATCGAGCGCATCGGGCGTGTGGGCGTAGTCGACGAGGACGGTGGGCAGTGATGGCGGATGGCGGATAGCGGATGGCGGATGGGGCCAATCTGTTGTCACCGGTTCGAGTCGGCCGGGGACGGGTCGGCAGGTTTGCAGGCCGTGCTTAAGTTGCTCGGCCTTCAGATCGGCAACCGAGTGCGCCAGCGCAGCGGCTTGCAGCGCGTTGCTCAGGTTGTGCAGGCCCGGCGTGGGTAGTGTTGTCTCGAAGCTGCCCCACGGGCCGAGGAACTGAGCCCGGCTGAAGCCCGCGGTCAGTTCGATCGGCGTCACGCTTGCGGGGTTTTGGGTTGGGGTCTGTGGCTTGGGGGCTGGGGTTGACGCAGACTTGTGCATCGATGGCGAAACGTCAATGTGCGTGCCGATGATCTTGGCCTTGCAATGGCTGACCATTCGTGATGCTGCCGCGTCGTCGGCATTGACGACGGCGGTCGCGTCAGGTGCGAGCGATTCAAATAAGATCGCCTTGGCGTCCGCGTAGGCCTCCATCGTGCCGTGGTAGTCCAAGTGATCCTGCGTGAGGTTGGTAAAGCCGGCGGCGGCGAAGCGCAGGTGATCGGCCCGGCCCTGGTGCAGGGCGTGACTCGATACCTCCATCACGCAGTGCGTGCAGCCGTTCGCAACCATCTCTGCGAGCAATTGCGAGAGCTCGATCGCGCCGGGCGTGGTGAGCGTGGCGGGGCGCGGGCCTAGCGGTGAGCCGGTGTCGAGTTCGACGGTTCCGATGAGCCCGCACTTGTGGCCGGCGGAATTGAGCAGGTGCCGGGTGATCGTGACGGTGGTCGTCTTGCCGTTGGTGCCGGTAACGCCGATGAGCTTGAGCTTGCGAGACGGGTGGTCGTAAAAGCGCTCGGCTAGTTTGCCACAGAGACGCTGATCGACCGCGACGCCCGGCTTAGCGAGGATGACGGAGACGGTGTCGGGCAGCTTTACGGTAGAGAGTGTGGCCGCGGATTCGGCGGGCAGGAGCAGTGCGGCGGCCCCGGCGTTGATCGCGTCGGGCACGAAGCGCAGCGCGTTGCCGTCGGCCCCGGGGCGTGCGATGAAGAGTGAGCCCGCGATGACGTGTCGGCTGTCGTCGGTCAGGCCGACCAGTTGAGCGTTGCGTGGCCCGGCGAAGTGAATCAGGGGCAGGTCTTCAATGAGTTGGTCCAGCCGCAAGATCAAGCCTCCATGCCAAACCCGCTACGCATCGCACGCATCGCCTCCAGCCAATCCATCATCGGCAAGGCGAAGCGACCCACGACAACACCGGCATGTTAATACGCAGATGTAAAGCAGGAATCTTCGCAGGGGCTCGTGCATCCGGGCAACGATGTCGCTGGGCTTGTTATGATCGCGATTCATGATCGGACGTGATCGCAACAGTAAAGTGAAAAAGCCCGTGGGCCTGGCGCCCTGGCGCTGGCCCTTGCATGTGCAGATCCTCATCGGGCTTGTCGTCGGCATTGGGCTGGGGCTCTTGAGCGGGATGACCGCGGTGGATAGCGCCGGCGCCGGGGCTGGCAAACTGATGGCCGGTCGCTGGGACTACCTGATCTACAAGCTCTTGGGCGATCTGTTTCTTAATGCGCTCAAGCTCATCATCGTCCCGCTGGTGGTCAGTTCGATCGTGCTGGCGGTCGCGTCGATCGGCGAGCAGTCGGGCTTTGGCCGGCTGAGTGTCAAGACGCTGGCTTATTACCTGTCGACCTCGCTGATTGCGATTCTCATCGGGCTGGCGCTGGTGAACCTGGTCAGGCCCGGCAGCGTCGATGGCCGGGGCATCCTCTCGGGGCAGGTCGACTTTGAGCTTTTCAGCGCAGAAACCGCAGAAATTGCAGGGAAAACCGGCGACAGCGACGCGACGAGTTTTCTGGATGTCTTTCGGCAGATGGTGCCGACGAATTTTCTCGGGGCCGCTGCGGACCCGAGCAACAGCCAGTTGCTGGGACTGATCGTCGTGTCGCTGGTGATCGGCTACATGGTGATCCGCCTCTCGCCGGAGCTGCGCGATTCGCTCCTGACCTTTACTCGGGGGGTCTACGAACTGGCGCTGATGGTCACGAACCTGGTGCTGCGTCTGGCACCGATGGGCGTGTGCTTCCTGGTGGCCAGCGCCTTTGCGATGCAGTACGCCAAGCTCGTGCCCGATGACCGTCTTGCCGGGCTCGTCGGCGGGATCGTGTCCTTTGCGCTCGTGGCCTTTGCGGCGCTGATGGTGCACCTCTTGGTTGTGATGCCGCTGATCCTCTGCCTGATCGCCCGGGTCAACCCGATCCGGCACTACCGGGCGATGCTGCCGGCCCTGCTGACCGCCTTCTCGACCGCGTCCAGCAGCGGGACCCTGCCGGTGACGATGGAGTGTGTCGAGGAGCGGGCGGGGGTGTCCAACAAGACCGCCAGCTTCGTCCTGCCGTTGGGCGCGACGGTCAACATGGACGGCACGGCCTTGTACGAGTGCGTCGCGGCGATCTTTATCTGCCAGGCCTTTGGCATCGACCTGAGCTTTGGCCAGCAGTTCTTTGTCGTGGTGGTAGCGCTCTTGACGAGCATCGGCGTGGCGGAGGTGCCCTCGGCGTCGATCGTCGCGATCGTCGTCATCCTCTCGGCGGTGTCCCGGCAGGTCGGGCTGGCCGGCGAAGGGCTGGTGGCGGGTTTGTTCCTGATCTGGCTGGTCGATCGGCCGCTGGACATGGTGCGGACGGCGGTCAACGTCTTTTCAGATTCGGTCGGGGCGGTGGTCATCGCCCGAACCGAAGGCGAACAAGGGGTGCTAATCGACCCGAACACCCGGCCGGACCGCCGATAAAAAATCTGGAATGTGTCACTTGCATCTTTCCGAAATGCGCGTTAACCTTATTCCCAGAGTTGAGAACAACTTTGCCCCCGGAAGCTGCCTCTAGCTGAGCACTGCTCGCTAGAGGCGGTTTTTTTATGGCTGCCCCTCGGCCGCCTGGGGCTTGTTCCAATCACGCCAGAGCCAGCGCATCGCGTCGGGGAACACGGCTGCGCCGTGCTTGGCGTTGTGCCCTTCTTCGCCGGCGACAAATCGATAGTCGTAACGGTTTTCAAACGCCAGGGCCCGGGCCATGTCCTGGTTGGCCAGCCACCAGTTGCCGTGGGCGTTGTCCAGGTCTTTCATGCCGTCCTGCAGGAAGACGCGGATGGGCCGGACTTCCTCTTTGCGGATCAGAGCTGGGAAGATGTGTCCGCCCTTGATGTTGGTGAAGCTGCCGATGGTCGAGAGGACTTTGCGGAAGGCGTCTGGCCGATGCCAGGCGCACTTGAAGGCGCAGATCCCGCCGGAGCTGGTGCCACAGATCGCGCGGAGGTCCGGGTTGTTGGTCAGGCGCAGTTGCTTGCCGACCTCGGGGAGGATTTCGTCGATGAGAAAGCGTGCGTAGGCGTCGTCGGGCGTGTCGTACTCGAAGCTGCGGTTGTTACGTTTGGCCCAGTTTTCCTTGGGTAGTTCGTCGCCCTTGTGGCCCGGCTCGATGAAGATGCCGATGGTGATGGGCATGTCGCCCTTGGCGATGAGGTTGTCCATCACGGTCGTTGCGCGGAAGTTGCTCGTGTCGCTGACGTAGGCGTGGCCGTCCTGGAAGACCATGACCGCGGCGGGGTCTTTGCCCTTGGGGTCGTACTGCGCGGGGACATAAACCCAGTACTCGTGCAGCGTGCCGGGGAAGACCGCACTGGTGGAGTAGAGGTATCGCGTGATCGACCCGCGTGGCACGCCGTCCTGTGGCTTGGAGTCGTCGGTCAGTTCGTAAGGCCCGGGCTGAAAGATCACCCGTTCACTGAGCGGGACCGACATGCCCGGCGGCGGGACGGCATCATCGGCATGCATGGATGTCGCGGTCATCGAGATCAGCACCGTCAGGAACAGGCAGAACCATTTCATCATCGTCTCCGGGTCGGCAGGGGTCGGTCTCACAGAGTCGACACTCTAACGACTGCTCGACTTACAACGCACACCATCCTGATGTGATGCGACCCGCGCAAAAAAAAGCCTCGGCCAGCGTGTCGGGGGGGTCGGGTTCACGCCAGCCGAGGCGAATCAGAAAAGGTCATTGCAATGACCCGGTCTGTAAGCTGTATGTTGGAGACTGGATCAGGGCATACTTGATGGCAAAGACGGGGGTGAGACGTGCTACCACCTTATTTATCAGCCATACCCTAGCGCAAACTTGAGCGAGGTAAAGCAGGAACTCCACATGTTGACGCAGATTCAGGTCTTGACCTTAGCTTGTATGTCTGCGTGTGCAGGTGTCGCGCATCCGTTAGGATGAAACTTTCACAGATGTGGAGTTCATGCATGAAGGCGATACGGATCGGGGTCATGGGGTGTGGTGTGGTCTCGGAGTACGGCCACCTGCCGCCCTTGCGCGACAGCAATCGGTTTGAGGTGCGCTCGCTCATGGACCCCAACCGCGAGCGGCTCGCCGACTATCAGCGGCGCTTTGGTGTCCCGCAGGGGTATACCGACGCTCACGCGTTTTTCGCCAGCGGCCTCGATGCCGTGTCGATCTGCTCGCCCGCGCCGTTTCACCTGGAGAACATCAAGGGCTGCGCAGCCCACAAGCTGCCGGCCTTATGCGAGAAGCCCCTGGCCATGGACGCCGACGAAGCACGCCAGATCGTCGACCTCATGCACAAGGCGAAGCTGCCGCTCTATGTCGGCTTCTGCTACCGCTTTGCCGGCTGCGCCCAGACCATCCGCGACCTGGTGCGCGACGGGGCCATCGGCGAGGTCCGAACCCTTCGGCTGATCTACAACTGGGACTGCCACGGCAAGTACGAGCAGGGGCCCGACGGCAAGTGGCGGCTCTACCAGCGACGCATCGACCGCATGCTCGAGGGCGGGCCGATGGTCGACTGCGGCGTCCATCAGATCGACTTGGCCCAGTGGTGGCTCAACTCGCCGGTGGTTCGTTACCAGGGCCACGGCTCATGGGTAGACGAATACGAAGCGCCCGACCACATCTTCCTGCACATGGACCACGACTGCGGGGCACACACCCTCGTCGAGATGTCTTACTCCTACGGCCACACGACCAAGAACAAGTACAACGAGTTCATCTACGAGCTCATCGGTACCGACGGCATGATCCGCTACGAACGCAACACCAACCTCTTTGAGCTGCGCACCAGCCAGTTCACCGAAGCGCTCACCCACACCGGCGAGAAAAACTTCGCGGTCATGTACGACCACTTCGCCAACGCCCTGACCAAGGGCGACCCGGGCGATCTCTGCACCGGCGAAGAGGCCCTCCGCGTCACCGACATCGCCCGCCACGCGACCGATGGCATCATGCAGTCCCGCATCAGTAAGCCGATCAAGTCAGCGGTCAAGGCGTGAGATCACTCGGTCTTCGTCGGCACGTCGGCAATAGCGCTTGCCTTGCCCGGGGCCGGGGGCAGCGCGTCGGTGACTGCGACAGCGCCGATGCCCAGGAGCGCGTTGTGGCGCTTGTAGGTTTCGTGGTCCTGCACACGCATCGTCAGCGTGACCGCGTCGTCGCCGACCTGCATGTCCACCACGCGGGCGCGGCGGCGGTGTTCGAGCTCCAGCACCGGGCGGAACTCAAAGCGATCGAGCTGCGACACCCATTGACCGATCTGCTCGGCCAGTGACGCTTCGCCCTTGGGTAGCTGTTGTTGCAACATGTCGCCGACCTCGATCACCGACACCGGCAGCGAACCGGCGGTGAGTTCGACAACTTCGCCCAGCGCCATGCCGTCGGACTGGAAGGTCAGGTCCACATACCCGGAGAACACCTGCGACCAATTGGTACTGACCACCTCAAACGCGATCGCCAGTTGGCCATCCACCGCCAGCACCACCGGCGCGGCGATGCCCGCCGGCACCTCGTAGCCACGCTGAGCGGTCCAGTCGTCAAAGAGCTCATTGACCACTGCGAACAACTCTTCGTTCGTCAATTGAAGCTCGTAGGTCTGGTCCACGGTCCCGGACTTACTCGACAAGGGATCAAGCTCAACCTTGGCAGACAGCCGATCGAGTACCGCCTGCGCCAGTTGCTTGTTCTCCTGCTCGCTGCGCTGCTCAAGGAGCTGCTTGGCCTGTGTCCACACCGCCGGCGGACGGCGCAGCAGATAGACCGTCAGGCCCGCGCTGAACACAGCCGCCACCATCAGCGCCAACAGCCCGCGGACAAACCATCGCCTGGTCTTCAACTGCATCAGGGTGCCTCCATTACCACAGGTGTTATCGACCAGCGCCGGCCGCCATGCGCCCCACGCCGACAGAACCGACAGACTCCGGGTCCGTCTGTAACGATCAGGGGGTTGTCAGGCATCGCGCATCACCCGATACACGCCATCGCAATCCACAATAAGCTGCACAACTCATGGACCTGACACTGATGATTGTCATCCTGACCTGGGGCTTCATCGGCCTGTCGCTGGTGGCGCTGGGTGTCCTGCTCCTGACCGGACAACTGCACGAAAAAGCCATCGCGCTGGGGCCGGACCGCGACCTCGCGCTAGACCGGTCGGTCTATCTCGCTGGCGTCGTGCTGGTGCTTGGCTACAGCGCGCTGCAACTAAGTATCGGTGGTTTGAAGCAGCCTCAGACGCAGATGCTGCTGATGTTGATCCCCTTCGTGCTCACGGGCCTGCTCATCGGTCGGGCGGTCAATGTCGACGGCGGGCTCCGCCGGATCGGGATCGTGCCCCGCCGACCGCAGCGTGATGTGCAGTTCGCGGTCGTGGCGACGGTGATTGGTTTTGGCCTGGCGAATGCGGTGGGCTTGGCCGCGAACATGATCAGTGAGTGGTGGGGTCAGGAGGTCAGCCCGGTGGCCCACGAAACGCTCAAAGAGTTGCGCGAGAACCCGACGGCAGCGAACATCTTGTTTGTTTTTCTGTCCGCCGTGATCCTCGCACCGCTACTGGAAGAGAGTGTCTTCCGCGGGGTGCTTCAGACTTCGCTGATGCGGTTGATGAATGGCTTGCGCTGGCCGGCGCTGGTGCTGACCTCGGCCGTGTTCGCGGTGATCCACTACTGGGTCGTGCCCTGGCCGATGCTGTTCTCGCTCTTCGTACTCGGGCTGGTGTTTGGCTACGTCTATGAACGCACCGGCTCGCTGCTGACGCCGATGCTCACCCACGCCGCGTTCAACGCCATCAACATCGGCATCGCGCTGTCGATGCCCGAGGCGTGAATACCCCGGCCTATCACTTGCCCAACTGATTGAGCCAGTCCGTGAAGCCCGACACGCTGCGATCGCCGACGAAGCGGGCGATCTGTTCGCCGGAGGGTGACAGCGCGATCACCGTCGGGATGCCGTTGACTTGGTATCGCATGGCGGTTTCCATGTTCGGGTTGGTCGACGATTGCTCGGTCAGGTCGATGACGACCGGGACAAAGCCGGCCTCCAACTGCGCGGCGACTTTGGCGGACTTGAGCACCTCCTGCTTGAACTGCTGGCAGGGCGAGCACCAGTCCGCGGTGAACAGCACGATCATCGGCCGATCCACCTCCGCTGCCCGGGTCTGCCCGGCCTCAAACCCATCCACCCACCCGTCCAGCGCCACAGGTCGGCCACCACCACGCAGCGCAATCGCCGCCGTCCACGCGACCGCCACCACCAGAAGCGCCAGCCCCCAGCCGAGCGATTTCGAGGAGCTTCTCGTACCAGCAGAGCGAGTTGATTCTTCGGTTTGCATCGCGTTTGTCATGCTTCCTGTTGAGTTGCACTCTCTTGATGAACCTGCTGATCAATCGACCTATTCCAGTGAAATACTCAAGCCTCGTTGTGAAACCCAAGAAAAAACCGCGGCAATTCGCCGCGGCCTTGAGGTTGACGCGTTTGTGCGGGTCACTGGCCCAACTGCTCCTGTTGCTTGATCAGTTCGGCGATGCTCTTGCCGGTCTGGGCCTTGAGCTGGCGATTCAGGATTTCTGTGCCTGACAGGGTTTCGGCGCTGCCGTCGAGATAGGCGACGACGAACTTGCCGTTGTTTGTGTCGTCGGGCCGCTGGAAGAGCAGGATCGTTTCAGAAGGGTTCTGAGCCTGGTCCAGATTCAAACCCGGCACGAGGACAAACGAGCTGTTCTCGCGGATGAATTTGTTCTGTCGTGCCTGGTCCCAGTCGTTGAAGTTAAAGGGCGGTTCCTGAGCCCGCAGCGATCGGGGCGAGAAGTAGACCGACGTGTCATCCAGATAACCCGCGGCATAGAACAATGCGATGTCGTCAGGCAGCTTGTTGTTGTGATCCGCGGAGTAAGAAAAGGCGGCGACACAAAGCTGTCTGCCGTTGGAAGCGGTCTGGGCGTGCATCGCCGCTTCACGGGCCGAGCCCATCGCAGGCAGGAGGATGGCGACCGCCAGCGGGCCCGAGACGATGAGGGTGGATTCAAAGCCCTTGGTCGGCCCCATCATCGCCGAGCCGGGGAAAGGCTCGATGGCGTGCATGTGCAGGCCCGCGTCGTCGACGGTGGTGACCGAGCCGGCGGGCTCGATGAAGGGCATGAGCTTGCCGACCGGCGGCATGCGCAGGCCCGAGGCCTTGCCGCTGAACATCTCGGTGCTGCCGGCGAGGGTCTGCATGATCAGGAGGTTCATGCCGTAGCCGTCGGCCGCGGTCTCGGGCAGATCGGTGAACGACAGGCCGGTGTAGGACTTGACCTTGAACTGCGCGATCGTTTTCTGGAACGCGGGATTGGCGAGGATCGAGTCCTCTTCCTTGCCGCTGTGGTCGATGGCCAGCTCCAGAGCCTGGGGGAAGAACGAGACATACAGCCGGCCGTTGTGGACCATCCACGCCGGGGCGACGTAGGGGATGCCCAGGTGCGTCACCTTCGTGCCCTTGACCTGCTCGGTGAGCAGGCGGATCTTCATCGGTGCTTCTTCCAGCGATTCATCGAGCGCGTCGTTGGCGGCGGCGCTGAGCTTGCTGAGTGCTTCTTCGACGGACTTGGGGTTACGCAGTTCGTTGACGAAGACCAGAGAGGCAAAGCCGTTGCCCGCGATCATCGGGTCGATGTACACCGACCAGACCGGGCCCATGCCGTTGATCAGTTCGCGTTCGAGGTCGACGCCGACCGTCTCGCTGGCTTCCTTGAGACCCGCGTCCATCTGATCGACGATGTTCTTGTCGACCGTGCCCAGGAGGTCGCGGGTCACGTCCAGCACGCGGGCCGGCTCGATCGTAAAGACCTGCAGGAGTGTCGCCGACTTGGGCACGTGCTTGAGGTTGCTGGAGTCGATGGGCTTGTTGTCGATCAGCGAGAGGATGCCCGTTCGCGGCGCGGGCGCATCGAGGAAGATGCGGGTGTGCCAGTTCTTATCCTTGATGCCCGAGGAGAGCATCAGGCGCTTGACGCCGCTGAGGCCCGACGCATCACGCAGTGTCGGCCAAAGCTCGGCGAAGGGGTCGGCGGGTTGATCAAACTCCTTGGCCTGCTCCTTCATCATCTCGGCGACCTTGTCGACCTGGCCGATCCACTCCTGCACGTCGACATAGATCACCAGCGAGCCGTCGGCCTGAACCTGCTGGGCCGCCTGCTTGAAGCGATCGGCATCTTTCAGTGCGCTGGCGACAACACCCGGGGCTTCAAAGCCAATGGAGAGGAACACCGCCTTGCCGGCGTCGCCCATGAACGCGGGGACTTGTTCTGCGTCGTTGATCATCTCAACGAGGTGTGACAGCGCCTCGCGGAGCTTTGCCTCGTCGGCGCCCTTGTTCCACAGGATCGCCAGTCGCGGGATCGGCGGGCCGTCGGCCTGCGGCGGGAGCATGTACATCGCCCCGCCGTTCTGCCACATCGACGACCACAGCGTTCCGCCGGTGCTGATGAGCTCCGCGACCTCCGGCGGCATCTGGCCCTCTTCGTTGAGTGACTGCAGCGCATCAATCAACTGTGGCAGAGCCTGGAGCAGGCCGGTCTGCTCGAGCACCCCTTGCAGGTTCGATCCTTCATACGCCGGGCCCATGTCGTTGGCCCCGCGCCAGCCGACATACAGCGCCGCCTCGGCAGGCACCTGCTCAATCAACGGCTGAGCGAGCGTGGGCAGGGTGAGCAAGAGCGCGAGCAGCGCAACGAGCGGGCGAACAATCGGACGGTAGGTTGTCATGGTTGGCTTCCCCAGTGAAAAGGTGTATCTCGGCAGTGTATTGGCCGGCGATTTCAGGTGTCAATGAAAAACCAGCATATCACACGCCATTGCCCGCAAATGCGAATCCAACGGCTTTTTTACTTACGCTGATACAGCCGGGCCATCTCGGCAAGCCCCGCGGCGATCGCCACAAGCTTTCGTCGGCGTGTAAGCTTCATGCCTCGTCGGCCTCCATCAGCGTTGGCAGGTCATCCGATTCATCCTCCACGCCAGCGATCTGGGCGGCCACGTCCAGCGCGCCAGCGCTTTGATCGGTGGGAAGCTCCTGCACCTTTGACAGTTTCTGGTTGATCTGCCGTGTGCGGACCGCGGCTTTGTCCATTTCTTTCGATGCGCTGTGCAGCTTCTTCTGCACCGCTTCGATCCATTCTTCGAATCGGCCAAACTCGGTCTTCACGCCGCCCAGCAGCTTCCACACCTCGCCCGAACGCTTCTGGATCGCCAGCGTGCGGAAGCCCATCTGCAGCGCGTTGATGATCGCCAGCAGCGTCGTCGGCCCGACCAGGTTCACGCGGAACTCACGCTGCAAACGATCGGCCAGGCCCGGCCGACGCAGAAGCTCGGCATAGAGCCCTTCGGTCGGCAAGAACAACAACGCGAAGTCCGTCGTGTTCGGCGGGGCGACGTATTTATCACGGATATCCCGGGCAAAACCGACCACCGCCGCGTCCAGCTCCTTGTGCGCCGCTTCCAGCGCTACCGCGTCGGCCTGATCCGAGGCCTGCACGATCCGCTCGTAGGCCTCACGCGGGAACTTCGCATCGATCGGCAGGTACACAAAGGCGCGTTCGTCTTCCTCCGGCCCGGGCATCTTGATCGCGTACTCCACCCGCTCGCCGCTGCGGGGCTTAACGGCAAAGTTCTTCTCGTACTGCTCGGGCGTGAGCACCTGCTCGATCAGGCTGCCCAGCAGCACCTCGCCCCAGGTCCCGCGCGTCTTGACGTTACTCATCACGCGCTTGAGGTCGCTCACGCCGCCGGCCAGTTCCTGCATCTGCCCCAGGCCCTTGTGCACCAGCTCCAGCCGTTCACTGACGAGCTTGAACGACTCGCCCAGGCGCGTCTCCAGGGTCTTGTGCAGCTTCTCGTCGACCGTCAGCCGCATGTCCTCGAGCTTCTTCTCGTTGGACTTCTGGAGCTGATCGAGTTTTTCTTCGACGGTTTTCCGCAACGCGTCGGCCTTGGTCTCGCTGGCCTTGGTGAGTTTGTCGAGGTTCTCTGCGAACTCGATCAGGCGGTCACGCTGGTGCTTGCCGAGCGTGTCGATGTTGTGGGCGATGGAGACGCCCAGGCTGTCGAACTTTTTGGAGAGTTCCTCGCGGTGGGCCTTGGCCTGGCTGGCCTGCTCGTCGCGGCCGATGCGGGCGGACTCGGCCTGCTCCTTGCGCGCTGAAGCAGCCTCGTCGCGATACACAGCGGCGGTGGGCAGTTGGCGCAGCGACTGGTCGATGCGTTCCAAGGCTGGGCCTGGGTCGGCGACGGCCTGGGTCGACGCCTTGCGAAACATGACCCCTTGCAGCACCAGGGCGACAAGGACCAGCACGATCAGCACGACGAGCAGCGCGATTTCCATGATGCGGATTGTAGAGAAGCGAGACGCCGACGCCGGGATGACTGGGCAATTGTCCCGAATTTTTCCGCCGCTCTGCGCGACGCGCCGGTCTTTGTATAGTAGTGTCATACTGGGAGTTATCGTTTTGCGACGCAGCCGAAAACCCATTGTCATTGCCTCACGCACCAGCCCGCTGGCGCGCGTCCAAGCCGAGATGGTCGGGCGTGGCCTGGCCCGGCTGAACCCGGGGATCGAGGTCCGCTACATCTGGGTCACCTCCGAGGGCGACAAGGTCACAAGCGGGCCGCTCTCGGCCGTCGGCGGCAAGGGCCTGTTTACCAAGTCGGTCGAGCGGGTGGTCCTCAGTGGCGACGCGGACATCGCGGTGCACAGCCTCAAGGACCTGCCGGCCGACGAACTGACGCCGGGCCTGCAGATCGCCGCGGTGCCTAAGCGTGCGGACGTGCGCGACGTGTTGATCGGCCGATCGGGCGCGATCTCGATTGATGCGCTGCCCCAGGGCGCGATCGTCGGCACCAGCAGCCCGCGCCGGGCGGCCCAGCTTAAACGCCTGCGGCCGGATATCCGCACCGAGATCATCCGTGGCAATGTTCAGACGCGATTGGACAAAGTGCTTGGCCCCGCGGCCGGGCTTGATGCGACGATGCTCGCGGTCGCCGGGCTCAACCGGCTGGGCAAGGTCGAGCACCTGGACAAGCCGTTGCCTGTCGAGTTGATGATGCCCGCCGCCAGCCAGGGGGCGCTGGGGATTCAGTGTCGGCGGGACGACCACGTTTCGCTGACACGTCTGCTGCCGCTGAACCACCCGGCGACGGCCACAGCCATCCATGCCGAGCGCGAGGTCGTCACGGGCCTGGGTGCGGATTGCCACTCGTCGATCGCCGTCTATGCCGAGCAGGTGGACCCGGAGAAGACCCGTGCCCAGCGGAATGCCGACGCCCACTGGTTCCGCCTGCGGGCGCGGGTGCTCAGCGCCGACGGCTCAGCCTGCCTTGAGGCCGACGAACAGTGCAAGACCCAGGAGCTCCGCCGGCTGATCAAGCGGATGGTTCAGGACCTGACCGACCGGGGTGCCCGGAAGCTCTTGCGACCGGCGGGGCGGTAAAAACGCCCAAAACCTCTGGGTAGAAGATTCGCCCAGACGCCCACGCCGTGACGGCGTGGGCTTCGGTGACTTTTTCCGCTATAATCCCCGATTCGCGCGGGCGGCCTGCCCGTGATGATCAACCTTTTTGACGATGGGAGCAGACCCGTGGCCAATCGCAGGCCGTTCATCGGCGGCAACTGGAAAATGAACCTGCACAAGCAGGAGGCGATCGCCCTGGCGTCGACGCTCGGTAGTCGGATCACGTCCGATGCCGTGCAGGTCGCGGTGTTCCCCGCGTTCCCCTACCTCCTGCCGGTCTCGACCGTGCTGCACGAGCTCAACGCGCCCATCGCCGTCGGTGCGCAGAACTTCTACGCCCAGCCCAACGGGGCCTTCACCGGCGAAGTGTCGCTAACCATGCTTCAGGACTGCGGCGTAAGCGTCGTGCTCATCGGCCACTCCGAGCGTCGGCATGTCATCGGCGAGACCGACACGCTCATCAACGACAAGGTCCTCGCGGCGCTTGCGGCCGGCATGGACGTCATCCTCGCCATCGGCGAAAAGATCGAACAGCGCGAAGCGGGCAAGACCGACGCGGTCAATCTCGGCCAACTCGGCTATGGGCTCGCCGGCGTCCGCGGTGAACAGATGAAACGCGTGACCATCGCCTA
>JBGSTE010000046.1:0-9191 GCA_041736655.1 Phycisphaeraceae bacterium
AGCCTAAAAAGGCGCGGAAGTCAACGAAGGGCTCTACAAAGAGGGCGTTGCTGGTGGACTTAAGCGCGACGACAACGACATCGCAGGCGGGCATGTCGCTGACATCACGGTAGGCGTTGACCTTGGGGAGCGTGATGTTGCCGTGCTGGGTGGACTCAACGATCAGGCCGTGGGCGGCGACGTGTTCGTAGTCTGAGTGCAGGAGGAAGTGGACGTCCGCACCGGCGTGGGCGAGCCTGCCGCCGTAGTACCCGCCGAGCGCGCCGCTGCCGAGGATCGCGTAGTTCAGACCGCTGGTTGCCATGGGGCAAAGACTAGCAGCATGCGAGACAGAAATGAAATAGCAGGGTGCCCCGGCCGCTTGCCCGCCGGGCGAACGCGGTCAACCCATCATCCCGGCCGGCTAGCGGCCGGGGCACCCCTCAAGAAACACGGTCGGCTCTGCGGGATCTGGCGCGGCATCCGAGCAGGCCCGCCGTCGCGAGGAGGAGCAGCGACGCGGGCTCGGGGACGTTGACCGTGTTGCCCGGTCCTGTGAACGCGGCGAAGGCGATGCCGAAGTCCGCGTCGTCGACATCGCCGTCGTTGTCGAGGTCTGCCGGTGAGTTGGAGGCGCCGCCGGGCCCGGTGAACGCGGCGAAGGCGATGCCGAAATCTGCATCGTCGACATCGCCGTCCAGGTCGAGGTCTTCGGGTGCAAACGCGCTGGTGATGCTCAGGAGGCCCGCGGTGTGCAGTTGCGAGGTATCCCAGCTCAGGCTCGGATCAAGCGTGGGCAGGACGAGTTGATTGAACGCGCCCTGGATCGAGCCGAAGGACAGGAGCGCTAGGCTGTCGCCCAGTTCGGGTGTGTAGGCGGGCTCGAAGTTCACTTGCAGGGTGACGCCGGCGTTGATGATGAGTTGTCCGGTGATGTTGACTTGATCGGCGAGCAGGCCCGGGAAGTCAGCGCCTGCGACATCCAGCAGCAGGGCGGAGCCTGTTTGCAGCGTGAGGTTCTGTCCGATGGCGAGCGCGCGGTCGGTAAGGCCGGTGGGGTTGAGTTTACCGCCGGACTTGACGATGACCGAGCCTGCGATGCTGCCGTGGCCGCCGAGGGTCGCGGTGTTGTTGACATTGGTTGCGGCTGCATCGAGGTTGTGATTGACTTCAAAGAGGCCGGCGTTGAGGTTGACGGTGTCGATACCGGTGGCGTTGGCGTTGAGCGACCAGGTGCCGCTGCCGGACTTGCTGATGATGTTGTCAGCGGCGGCGTCCATGTTGATCGCGCCGGTGAATTGGCCGTTGCCAGAGCCGTCGAGCTTGAGCGTGCGGGTGAGGTTGCTGGGGCTCAAGACGATGCCGCCGCTGAGCGTGAGCAGGCCCGCGTCTGACTGGATCGTCCACTGCGTTCCGCTGACGGTCAGTGAGATCGGCCCGGCCCAGGTGTTGTTGCCCGAGGTGTTGACGATGTGCGGGGCGTTGATGGCGGCACCTTGTCTGCCCTTGAGTTCCAGGGGTTCTGCGAGCGTCGCGATGCCGCCGGTCAGTTCGAGGATACCCTTCTGCTGATCGCCGAAGATGACGGTTCCGCTTGCGATGGTGCCCAGTCCCGCGGCGTTGACGGGGCTGAGGGTCGCGCCGTCGCGGACGCTGATCGAGCCGGTGAAGTTCGCGTTGTCCCGTACAAAGAGGGTTTCTTCATCGACAAAGAGCGTGCCCGCGCCGGACATGTTGCGGAGGGTTTCGCTGTCGTAGACGGTGACGGTGCCGTTGTTGACAAAGCTCGTGGGCGTGTCGGGGAAGACGTTGCCATCTGCGCCGAGCACGCCGATGTGAAGGTTGCCGCCGGCCTGCACGTCGATGCCGCTGGTCATCGCCCCGGCGTTGGTCGACTCCATGCGGAGCGTGCCGCCACTCTGGACGGTGATGTCGTTGCCCATGGCGTTGACGTTGCCGGTCAGCCGCAGCGTGCCAAGATTTTCAACGACAACGCTGCCAGCATCGGAGCCAAACGTCAACCCGGCACCCAGCTCCAATTCGCCGTTGCGGACGCGGAGGTCGCCGTCGTTTTCGATTGTTGCGTTGGAGAAGGTGACTTTGCCGGAGTAGATCTTGACGAGCGTCGCGTTATTGCGGACGCGCACGGTTCCGCCGTTGACGTGGGTCAGCGCACCGAGGGCCGCGCCGATCTCGCTTTCGCCTTCGATGGCATCGAGGGCGAAGAGGGTCGATGGGGTCGTCGTGTTGCCGTTACTGATGAGCCCGCCGCGGAGGTAGATCGTGTCGGTGCCGGTGGAGGTGCCGTTGAGGAAGTTGGTGTCGCCCTCCATGAGAGTTTCGACGTAGCTGTCGCCGAGGGTGGTGGGGGTCCAGACGCCGTTGACTTCGTCGATCAGTTGCGAGTCGATTTCCCAGGCCGGGTTCTGATTGCGCAGGCCAAGCTGCCACCAGGAATAGCGCTCGACATAGCTACGGCTTTCCAGGCCGGGGATGACGACATCGAGGAAAGCCTTGTTGAAGTCGATGATCTGCTGGCTGGTGTATTGATTGCCCCAGTCCATGCCGGCGAACTCGGTGATCCAGACCGGCAGGCCGTAGGTGTTCCAGTAGGAATCGACCCGGCTGAGGAAGCTGTTGGCGGAGGCGGCGGGGTTGGCGATGTTGACACTGCCGTACCAGTGGAAGGCGACCGCGTCGACTTGGAAGTTGTTGGCGTCGGCCTGGGCCATGAAGTCCGCCAGCCAGGCTCGGCCAGCGGTGTCATCTGATACACCCGGGCTGACGAGCTTCAGGCCCGCGCCGCCGAGCTGCGTGTCCATCTGCTGCCAGACGGAGATGGCGGTGGCGACGGACATGTTGGCCTGGTCGGTTCGCTCGGGCTCGTTAAAACCCATGACGTACTCGATACCCAGCGCGTCTTTGTAGCCGAGGATGCGGTCGATCTTCGGCTGGAGGTTGGCGAGGCTGCTGCTCCAGATCATCGGCGTGTACTGGCCGTGCAAGTCGCCGGAGAGGATCGGCACGTTCTCTGCCT
Source organism: Phycisphaeraceae bacterium (assembly GCA_041736655.1). Taxonomy (GTDB): domain Bacteria; phylum Planctomycetota; class Phycisphaerae; order Phycisphaerales; family Phycisphaeraceae; genus JAHQVV01. The sequence goes on from JBGSTE010000046.1 coordinate 3,017, forward strand.
GATTGTTGGGTTCAAAGCCCCAGTGGTAGTACCACGAGGCGTTGAGGGCGTTGGCAAGCTCCGTGCCCCCGCCGGCGACGCCACGCTTGGGGCTGGACTGACCCAGGGCCTGCCCGGCAAAGCCCGCGACCACGGCCAACGTCGCTGCCGGACCGGCCAACCGCAGCCATGCCGACATCCTGTCACGACCGGTCCAAACGTTCATCCGCATACTTCCTGTTCGGGCCTTGAGGCGACAACCCAACAACAACCGTCACCCGACGGCCGACTCCCCCCACGAGGATCATGCAAGGACACCCAACCTTAGCAAGCAATCGCCCGCCAGCTACTGGCCATCCACCAGTCATCCACCGGTCAACCCGTAGCCCCGTGCCCTGTTAAAATCCCAAGCACAGGCCCGCGTAGCTCAGCTGGATAGAGCGGCGCTTTCCTAAAGCGCAGGTCATTGGTTCGAATCCAATCGCGGGCATTGTGAGGGGTCGCGTTCGCGGTCAGATCGGTTTGAGGATCCCGCGTGTCTCCAGTTCGCCGATGTCGGCCTGGTACCAGTAGGGCTGGCGGGCGTTGCCCCAGGTGTGCAGCGGCATCAGGCGGTCGCCCGCGATCCATTGCCCCGAGCCGTCGCCGAAGACGTGGTTGCTGCCCAGCGGCGAGAAGTCGGCGTTCTGTCCGTGGGGCGGCATATCCGCCCAGAAATCAGCGAGGTAGTCCTTCTTGGGCGTCCAGTTGGGAGCCTGAGACTGGACGGTGGCGTCGGAGGCGATCGCGACCTCGGAAGTCGCGTCGTCCAGCGTGACCGGGCTGACCGAATCGACGTTGCCCCACTTGCCGCGCCAGACCTTCATGCCGCCGAAGTACAGATAGGTGTGGTTGAGCGCACCGGTCGAGGGATTGAACGTCGGCTCATAGGACCGATCGGGACACTTCCACAGCGGCAACTCGAAGCCATAATCGACAAACGCGCGCCATTCCGGCTCATTCAAGCCGACGGGCGCGGCGTTGGGCCCTTCGGCAAAGCGCGTCGGGATCAGCCGGCTTTGAGCGTCATCGCTCGCCCGCGCGATGGTGGCGAGGCCGACCTGATTCAACTTCGCCAGGCACTCCAGCCGGACGGCACTTTCGCGTGCTTTACCTAAGGCTGGCAGGAGGATCGCAATCAGCAGGGCGATGATGCTGATCACGACGAGCAGTTCGATCAGGGTGAAAGCGTTATTCTTCATCGGCCACGCACCATGTGAAAGAGATGAAGCGGATATGACCCATTAAGTATAACGCTTTTCCCGCGTATTCAAAGCAAAATATCAGCCCAGCACCAGCGCCCCGCCATGGCACATCCGCTCCAGGCCAAAGTGCGGCAGGTCGTGGCCCATCGCCACCGCCAGCGCCATCAGCAGGCGGTTGTGCGTGAAGTCGGGCGCGTCAATCGCCCGGCCCTGTTTGACGCCGCAGTTCTCGCCGCCGATCAATACGAACGGGATGTTGTTCAAAGTGTGGCTGTTGCCCTGGCCCAGTTCGTTGGTCCACACGATCAGCGTGTTGTCGAGCATCGACCCGCCGACGCCGCCGGGCTCGGGCGTCTTGTCCAGTTGCTCAGCCAGATACGCCAGTTCGCCGGCAAACCACTGGTTGATCTTGATCAGTTTGGCGCGAGCGTCGGCGTTGTCGTCCGGCTCGTGCGACAGGGAGTGGTGACCTTCCTCGACCTCAAGCCAGTTCATCCGCGCCTGGCCGACGGACCGCATGTACTGCAGGCTCGCCACGCGGGCCATGTTGTTCGCCAGGCTGTTGACCATCAGGTCGATCTGGATCCGCGAGATCTGCGGCGTGTTGTCGTTGACCAGTTCGATCGTCGGGTCGACCTCCGGCACGGGGTGGTGTCGTGAATCATTGGCGTCGGCGATTTCTAGCTGGCCCTGCATCTGCGCGACCAGTTCGAGGTGTCGCTCGAGCATCTGACGGTCCTCGGCGCTGAGCTTGTCCGACACGCGGGCCAGGTCGTCCTTGACGCTGTCGATGATGCTCAGGAGCGACGCCTTGTCCTTCGTCTGGCCGTAGACCTTGTCGACCATCTGCCGCGGGTCGCTGATGGGTGTCACCGGTTGGTTGGGGCCGGCGTAGCACATGCGCGTCCAGGTGTCGGCCCGGTTGGGCACCGCGACGCCGAACTCCAGCGAGCCGAAGCGCGTGCGGGTGTCGTCCTGCGATTGGAAAAAGTTCTTGACTTCCTGGTCGATGCTGATGCCCTTGGCCCAGCCCGCGGGCGAGCCGCCGCCGCCGACGATGTTGCCGGGGAAGAGCTCGATACCCGTGAGCAGGCAGCTCATGCCGCGCATGTGGTTGTCGCCGTCGCCGTTGACGCGGTTGCATGCGCCCTTGATGGTGGTCAGGCGGTGCTTGAACTTTTCAAGCGGGGCGAGGATGGGCTTGAGCGTTTCAATCGGCCCGGGCTGATCGGGCCAGAGCGCATCGGGGATCGTGCCGTTGGGCGAGAAGACGATGATCAGCCGGCGGGGCTTGGGGTCAAGCAGAGCTCCGCTGACCGAGGGCAGGCCAAAGAGAAACGGTGCCGCCGCGATCGGCAGGCCAAACTCTTTCAGAAACGCGCGTCGGTTCAGTGGCGTCATGGTTGTTCTCTCGCGTGTTCGACAGCGTTCGCAGCCGGCGTAACAGATGGTAGGCCATACATCGCCGCAGCGACAGCGATGCGTTCATACAGTTTGAGGACATGGTATTCGTCGGCCTCAAAGCCCGCGACCAGGTCATCCAACAGGCTCGGCGACAGCTCGGCCGGGTCACGCTGTAAAGCGTACTGCGAGAGCTGACGCACAAAACCCTGCCTCGCCACCGTCGAGCCGATCGCGAACGCCGCCACATCGCGCGGGCCCGTCAGCCGGACACTGACGCCGTCGTCGCGCGTGAAATCGCTCTGGGCGTCGATGGGTTTGTCCTGGTCGGTAGCGCGCCATCGGCCGATGCTGTCAAAATGTTCAAGCGAAAAGCCCAGCGGGTTGATCGTCTCGTGGCAGGACATGCACGCCTGGGCCCGTGTGAACGCGGTGACTTTCTCACGCATCGTCAGCGTCGGATCAAACTGGGCGTTATCAAATTCGATGGCCTTGGGCGGGGGGGTTCAGCGCCCGGCCGACGATGTTCCGCGTCAGGAAGACGCCGCGGTGGATCGGCGAAGTGCTGTCGTGATACGCAAAGGCTGTGAGCAGGAACGGGTGCGTGATCACGCCGCTGCGCTGCTGGTCGGTGACTTGCACCTTGACGAAGTTTGTGTCGTTGGCATCTTGTCGCGCGATGCCGTATACACGCGCGAGCCGATCGTTGAGGTACAGGTAGTCGGCCGAGAGCAACTCGCGGTAATCCGAACGCTCGCTGAAAACCGCCTCGTGGATAAAGAGGTCCAGCGAGGTCCGCAGGTTGTCGAACATCAGCGGGTCAAACTCGGGGAATCGCTCGGCGTCCTTGGACACGTGCTCGGCCCGTTCGAGTTCGAGCCAGCGGTGAAAGAAGCCGGTGAGTTTCGCCCGGGCCCGCTCGTCCCGACTCATCCGTTGGGCCTGGGCCTGTACCTGCTCTTGCGTGGTCAATTCGCCTTTCACCGCGGCTTGCAGCAGGAGCTCATCGGGCAACCCGCCCCAGACCGCCAGCGCCAGGCGCGAAGCGACCGCGTAGCCGTCATCCTCCGTGCTGCCGAGTTTCGGATAGAGGAAGCGTGGAGAGATCAGTGTTGCAAGGATCACGCGTTTGACGGCCAGTTCAGCGTTGTCCGCCTGCGCAAAGGGCTGGTCGACATACTGCGCCTTCTCGGCATCGCTCAGTGGCCGCCGCCAGGCCCGCTCGATGAACCGATGGCAGAACGAGAGGCCGGCCTCACGCGCCTCGGCCGAGTCGATGTCGGCGCCGGCGAGTTCTTCAAAGTGGTCGATCACATGGTTGGCGGCTTCAATCGCCGCCGCGTTGACAGCGCTGAGCCAGTCCGCCGACACGCCGACGCCGCGCTCGTAGCCCATGCTCGCGTCGTCCGGCGGGAAGGGCGCCGAGGCTGTAAACACCTCGGCCGCGCGGACCGGCGCGAGGTACTGCGTATCGATCGGCTGCTCAACGCGCCCGGGCATGACCCAGTGCAGCCTGACGTAGCTGGTCTGCGCGCTGTCCTGCTGGTGTCGCTTCTCATCGCCCACACCCTGCGAGTGCGAGGAAAACTCGAGCATCAGCGGGTAAGCCCGCCCGGCCAGGAGGAAGATGCGCTTGCGGAACTCTTCTTTGTCCTTGGATTTGACCCAGCCATCAATGAAGGCCGAGTCCGTATCATGAAACTCATCACGGATACCGCCGCCGCGAGCGCTGCCGTCGTTGAGCCACAAACGAAACGCCTGGTCGCAGCGCACGACGATCTCGTACTCACCGGTCTGCGGTGCCAGCAGCGATCCGCTCCAGCGCACCGAGTGTCCCTTCTTATCAAAGCGGTCATGCAGCGGGTGCTCGGGCGTGAAGACGATGTCTAGCTTCGCGTCGACCTGCTCAGCCAGGGGCTTATCCTTCATGTCACGCCCCGAGTAGAACTCTGCACGCAGCCCGCGCTCCTCGCCCATCGGCTGGGCCTTGCGGAACGATGCGAGCAGGTCTGCCAGCGTCTGGCGGTGCTGCTCGACGGTCAGGTGCTGGAGCGTCGGCTTCGCGGAGCCTGTCTTGTCTGGGCCGTGGCTCGCGGGCACATAAAAGCTGTCGTGGATATAGCGCGCTACCGCCGCCGCATCTTCGCCGACGCAGAGCTCTGGCTTATCCTCAGGCATCGTTTTGTCGATCCGGCGTGTCAGCCACTGCACGCTGCGGTCGCCGGCGAAGGCCTTGTCGTATTCACCCGCAACGCCTTGGCCCTTGTCGCCATGGCACTGGGCGCACATCTGGTTGTAGATCGCTTGGCCACGCTGGAGGATGGCGGTTTCCGCAGAGTTTTCATTGGCCGCCGGCACAGCCTCATCCGCAAACGACGACAGCACCGCCAAGCCCAGCAGCACGCCCGCCAGCACACAAACAGCAGATTGGACCAGAGCTGTCTTCATGAACCGTGCACTTGACCCGTAGGGGTATCGGCCTATTACTTGAACGGACTGAATCCGCCCCATGATGTTACACCCGCCAACCCCCATTGGGCCTTTCGCCGCGATTGATTTATAGTGTTGTCCCCGCCCCCGTAGCTCAACTGGATAGAGCAGCGCACTTCTAATGCGCAGGTTACAGGTTCGAGTCCTGTCGGGGGTATTGGGCATCAAAGGAGGACAGGCATTCCTGCCTGTCGCTGACACAAGATTTGGCCCCTGCGCCCACTCGTTGTCGATGCCGGCTGCGCCGGCTGACAGGCAGCAATGCCAGTCCCCCTTGCTTGCGATGACAAAAGACAATCCCCACTTCGACGAGCAGGGCCGGCTGATCGCGCCGCGCTTTGACGATGTTTATTTCTCGGCCGACGATGGCTTGGCCGAGACGAGGCATGTCTTTCTGCAAGGCAATCAACTGGCCCAGCGCTTCACGGCGATACCTCAGGACGGCTGCTTCACGATCGGTGAAACGGGCTTTGGCACCGGCCTGAACTTCCTTGCGGCCTGGCAGTTGTTCGAGCAGCATGCTCCGCCCGATGCCCTGCTTGAGTTCGTCTCGGTCGAGGGCTATCCGCTGACTAGCGACACGATGCGGTCGGCGCTGTCGCCTTGGGCCGAGTTAAGCGATCATCGCGAGGCCTTGTTGTGTCAGTGGGGCGCGCTCTGGCCGGGCGTGCATCGGCTGCGGCTGGCGCGTGGCCGAGTGAGGCTGACGCTGCTGATCGGTGATGTGGCGCAAGTCTTGTCGGCGATCGACGCGCAGGTCGATGCATGGTTTCTCGATGGCTTTGCACCGTCGCGCAACCCGGCGATGTGGAGCGATGAAGTGTTCACGCAGGTTGCGCGATTGTCCGTTGCGGGTGCGACGCTGGCGACGTACACAGCGGCGGGCTTTGTACGGCGCGGCCTGGCCTCGGTGGGGTTTGAGATCGAAAAGCGCCAGGGCTTTGGCAGGAAGCGAGACATGACGGTGGGGCAATGGCTGGGAGGGCGAGATGTGGGAGGGCGAGGCTCCTGCCGAGCCGACGAGCCTGTTGAAGACCCGGCTCGGCAGGAGCCTCGCCCTC